>NZ_JAYMZS010000003.1:14698-182107 GCF_035828755.1 Amycolatopsis sp. H20-H5
CCCCCCCCCCCCCCCACGACCAGGCTGGTCCTAGGTGCGCAGCTTGACGCCGAAGCGCTTGCCAACGGCGGTGACGGCCGCGTCGCGGGCCTGGGTGGCCTCGTCGACGGTGAGCGTCCGATCCGGCGCGCGGAAGCGGAGCTTGTAGGCCAGCGACTTCTTGCCCTCGCCGACCTGCTCGCCCTGGTAGACGTCGAACAGCGAGATCTCTTCGAGCAGCTCGCCCGCGCCGTCACGCAGCTCGCTCGCGAGCTCCGCCACGGCCAGCCCGGCGTCGGCGACCAGCGCCACGTCGAGCAGCACCGGCGGATAGCCGGAGATACGCGGAGCGGGGCGGCCCTCCGGCAGCGGGATCGCGTCGAGGTCCAGCTCCATCGCCACGGTCCGCGGCGGCAGGCCGAGGGCCTCGACCACCTTCGGGTGCAGCTCACCGGCATGCCCGACCGGCCAGTCCCCCACCCGCAGCTGAGCGCAGCGGCCCGGGTGCCAGGGCAGCAGGTCCGCGGACTGGACCGTCAGCTCGACACCGGCCGCCGCGGCGACGGGGCGGGCGGCCTCGACGGCGTCGGTCCAGGCTGCCGCCTCACCGGAGCCCCACCAGCCTGCCCGCTGACGCTGACCGGTCAGCACGACGGCGACATGCACCGGCTGCGGAGGCACGGCGGCCTCGAGCAGCGCGAGCTCGTCGTCGGCAGGCCGGTGGCCGACACCGGGGGCCGGCACCCGCAGCGGGTTCGGCGCGGGCAGCACGACCTGGCCGATGTGGAACAGCGAGACGTCCTTGAACCCACGGGAGACGTTGCGCTGCAGGGTTTCGAGGAGCCCGGGCAGCAACGTGGTCGCCATCCGGTCCTTGTCAGCCTCCAGCGGGTTGCGCACCCGCAGGGTGTTGCGCCGGACGTCGTCCGCCGCGAGCCCGAAGGCGTCCCAGACGGAGTCCGCGATGAACGGGAAGGGCAGCACCTCGACGTACCCGGCCTCCGCCAGTGCCCGCGACACCGTCCGGCGGCGACGCTGGACGTCGGTGAGTCCGGTCCCGGCCGGGGCGGCGGGCAGCGTCGACGGGATGCTGTCGTATCCCTCCAGGCGCAGCACCTCTTCGACGAGGTCCGCGGGCTGGACGAGGTCAGCACGCCAGCTGGGCGGGGTCGCGGTGACCGAGGAGACCCCGTCGTCGCTGGTGGAGAGCTTGACCTTGCAGCCGACCTGCTGGAGCCGGTGCGCCGTCGCGCCGGGCTTGTAGCGCACCCCGGCCACCTGGTCGGGCAGGCTTATCGGCATGGTCACGGGCGGGAGCGGCTCGACGACGCCCTCGTCGGTGCGGCCGGGCTGGATACCACCGTCGCCGTACTGCTTCAGCAGCTTCGCGGCGAGTTCCACCGCCGCGGCGCAGAGCTGAGGGTCGGTGAACCGCTCGAACCGCTTGGCCGCCTCGGAGAACAGCTTGTGCCTTCGCGCTGTCCTGCTGATGGCGGCCGGGTCCCAGTGCGCCGCCTCGAGCAGGACGTCGGTGCTGTCCGGGGTGATCTCGGTGCTGGCGCCACCCATGGTGCCGGCCAGCGAGATGACGCCGGAGTCGTCGGCGATGATCACGTCGTCGGCGTCGAGTGTGCGCTCGACATCGTCCAAAGTGGTCAGTTTCTCACCGGGCTTCGCCTTGCGCACCACCAGATCGCCCTTGACCGAGCTGGTGGCGAAGGCGTGCAGCGGGTGCCCGAGCTCGAGCATCACGTAGTTGGTGACGTCCACCGCGAGCGAGATCGACCGGATGCCGGACAGCATCAGCCGCCGTCGCATCCACCACGGGCTCGGCGCGGTCGCGTCCAGGCCGGTGACCCGGCGCAGCACGAACCGGCGGCAGCCCTCGGTGTCCTCGATGTGCACCGGCCAGGCGTCACCCTCGGCCTCGGGGATCTCGATCTGGGCCGGGTCGCCGAACGGGACGTCGAGCGCGTTGGACAGCTCCCTGGCCAGGCCGCGGATCGACAGGGCGTACCCACGGTCCGGGCTGGGGGTCACCTCGATGACGGTGTCGTCGAGCCCCAGCAGGGCCTTCGCGTCGTCACCGGGGCTGGCCGTGCCCGGCGGCAGCACCAGGATGCCCGAGTGCTCCTCACCGAGCCCGAGCTCGCGGGCGGAGCAGATCATGCCGTCGCTGACCCGGCCGTAGGTCTTGCGCGCGGCGATCTCGAAGCCGCCGGGCAGCACCGCGCCCGGGAGCGAGACGACGACGAGGTCGCCTTCGTCGAAGTTCCGCGCGCCGCAAATGATCCCGCGTGTCTTGTAGCCGGAGGGACGGTCGTCGTCCTCGTCGTCCTCGTCCACCAGATCAGCTGTCAGATCGGCTGTCAGATCATCGTCGGCGGCGTCGGCCGAACCGTCCTCACCGACCTCGACCCGGCAGAACCGGACGGGCTTCTTGAACTCGGTCAGCTCTTCGATCTCGGCCACCCTGCCGACCACGAGCGGCCCGGTCACCGGGCCGAGCTCGCTCAGGTCGTCGACCTCGATACCGATGCGCACGAAGGCGTCGGCCAGGTCCTGCGGGGTGACGTCCTCGCCGAGGCCGAGGTGCTGGGTCAGCCAGCTAACCGCGACTCGCACTCAGGCCTCCGTTCCGAAGGGGAGGGTGAATCTGATGTCACCCTCCACCATGTCGCGCATGTCCGGGATTCCGTTGCGGAACTGCAGGGTGCGCTCGATGCCCATGCCGAAGGCGAAGCCCGAGTACACCGCGGGGTCCACGCCGCAGGCCCGCAGGACGTTGGGGTTGACCATGCCGCAGCCGCCCCATTCGACCCAGCCGGGGCCGCCCTTCTTCTGCTCGAACCAGACGTCCACCTCGGCGGACGGCTCGGTGAAGGGGAAGAAGTGCGGCCGCAGCCTGGTCTTCGAGTGCTCGCCGAACATCTCCTTCGCGAAGGTGTCCAGCGTGCCCTTGAGGTGCGCCATCGTGATGCCCTTGTCCACCGCCAGGCCTTCGACCTGGTTGAACACCGGGGTGTGGGTGGAGTCGAGCTCGTCGGTGCGGTAGGTCCGGCCGGGGCACACGACGTAGACCGGCAGGTCGCGGTGCAGCAGCGTGCGTGCCTGCACCGGCGAGGTGTGCGTGCGCAGCACCAGGCGGGAGTCCTCGTCGCCGACGTAGAACGTGTCCTGCAGCTGGCGCGCCGGGTGGTCCTTGCCGAAGTTCAGCGCGTCGAAGTTGAACCACTCGGCCTCGAGCTCGGGCCCTTCGGCCACCTCGTAGCCCATCCCGACGAAGACGTCGACGACCTGCTCGCAGAGTGTGGTGATGGGGTGCCGGGCGCCCCGCGGGAGGCGATCCCA
Organism: Amycolatopsis sp. H20-H5; assembly: GCF_035828755.1. Lineage (NCBI taxonomy): Bacteria > Bacillati > Actinomycetota > Actinomycetes > Pseudonocardiales > Pseudonocardiaceae > Amycolatopsis > Amycolatopsis sp. H20-H5. Next base: position 18,029 of record NZ_JAYMZS010000003.1, read on the forward strand.
AGGCAGGGTGACGTCGACGGCTTCGTCGCGCAGCACCCGCTCGTCACGCTCGGTCTGCAGCTGGGCGCGGCGCGCGTCGAACGCGCCCTGGACGGCCTGCCTGGCTTCGTTGACCAGCTTGCCGGCCTCGGCCTTCTCCTGCTTGGGCAGCGCGCCGATCTCCCGGCGGGCCAGCATCAGCGGGGCCTGGTCACCCAGGTGGGCCGGCTTGACCGCGGCCAGCGCCTCGAGATCCGGCGCCGCCTCGAAGTCCTTTTCGGCCTTCAGCGTCGCGGCTCGCAGCGTTTCCGGGGCGAGCGCCCCGGCCGGCTGCGGATCCTGCTTTTCGGTGGCTCCGGACATAACTCCTCGGCGTCCAGCTGGGACTGGGGTTGGGGCGGCGGCCGCGAGATCGCGGGCACCGTGGTTTCAAGCTTGCTGATTCTATGGGATCGCCTTGAACGGCCGACCGGTCACCCTTGGCTGATGGACCTGTGTTCAGCGCGTGACGAACGCGCGGGGGAGGCCGGCTCCGGTAAACGGGCTGGACACGACCCCGTCGACGGCGAATCGTACGGCGCGGTCTGGTGGATCGCCGAAAGCGTCGAGGTCACGATCGAGACCAGCAACACCCACACGAGTGAGACCCACGCGCGGGCGAACAGCGGTTCCGGACTGCGCGTACGAACGAGCGGGCCAGCCCATGGAATCCCCCACCAGCCAAGAAAAAGTGATGCGGTGAGACTACTCGCCGCGGCTCCGGACGGCCATCGCGTTTGTGTAGACACAGACGGCGGCGGCCGTCGCCAGGTTCAGGCTCTCGGCCTTGCCGTAGAGCGGGATCCGGACGGCTTCGTCGACCGCGTCCAGCACGTCGCCCGGCAGGCCGTGCGCCTCGTTGCCGAACACCCACGCGACCGGGGTGTCGAACACGACCTGGTCCAGCTCGGTCTCGGCGTAGCCGTGCGCGGCGAGGGTGCGCAGCCCGGCGGCCGCACAGGCGGCCAGTGCCGCGTGCACGTCGCGGACGCGGGTGATCGCGAGGTGGAACAGGCTCCCGGCCGCGGCACGCACGCATTTGCCGTTGTGCGGGTCGACGCTGTCGCCCGCCAGCACCACGACGTCGGCTCCGGCGGCGTCGGCGACCCGGATCACGGTGCCCGCGTTGCCAGGGTCGGACACGTCCACGAGCACGACGACCAGCTTGGCGTCCGGGCCGAGGGCAGTCCCGAAAGGACGGTCCACGAGGGCGCACACCGCGACGATGCCCTGGGGCGTCACGGTTTCCGACAACCCCTCGGCGGCACGGTCGGTGATCCGCGAGATCGGCACGCCCGCCTCACGGGCGATCGCGAGCAACGGCTCGTGCTGCTCGGCCGCGCGGGGCGTCACGAACAGCTCGTACACCGTTCCGTCGCCTTCACGGGCGTGGCCCAGCGCGGCCTCGACCGCGTTGGCACCCTCGGCGAGGAAGCGGCGCGCCTTCTCCCGCTCGGAGCGCCTGGTCAGTTTGCGCGCAGCAACAACCCGGGGGGTCCGTTCGGTGAACGGTTCCGCCCCGGGTCGTGGAAGTGCGCTGCGACCGGTCAGGCCGACTTCTTCTCTTCGCCGGTGTTCACGTTCGCCTTGGCCAGCTCGGCCAGTGCGGTGAACGCCGCGGCGTCGTTGACCGCGAGGTCAGCGAGGATCTTGCGGTCGACCTCGACACCCGCGGTCTTGAGACCCTGGATGAAGCGGTTGTAGGTCACGCCGTTGGCGCGCGCCGCCGCGTTGATACGGGTGATCCACAGCTGGCGGAAGTCACCCTTGCGGGCACGGCGGTCCCGGTAGGCGTAGTTGAGCGAGTGAAGCGTCTGCTCCTTGGCCTTGCGGTACAGCCGCGAACGCTGGCCGCGATAACCGCTGGCCAGTTCGAGAGTCGCGCGACGCTTCTTATGGGCATTTACCGCCCGCTTGACGCGTGCCACTGGTCCATCCTGTCGATTCGGGGGCCGGAAAAGCCCCGGGTGGTTAGAGCAAGTTCTGCGGAGTCAGAGGCCGAGGAGGCGCTTGACCCGACCGACATCGTTCTTGGCGATCTCGGTGGTGCCCTCGAGACGGCGCGAGTACTTGCTGGACTTCTTCTCCATCAAGTGACGACGGCCGGCCTTCTGGCGACGCAGCTTGCCCGTGCCCGTGACGCGGACCCGCTTGGACGTGCCACTGTGCGTCTTCATCTTCGGCATTACGTTGTCCTCTTTCGTGCGGCGGCACACCGGAGACCGGTGTGCCGCTGACATGTGCTGGTCGGCGCTACGCCTCGGCGGGCGGCTCGGCGTCGGCGGACTCCTCGTCCTTCGACACCTTGGCCTTCGCCGGCTTCACGTTCTTGTGCGGAGCCAACACCATGATCATGTTGCGACCGTCCTGCTTCGGCGACGATTCCACGAAGCCGAGCTCGGTCACCTCGTCCGCCAGCTTCTGCAGCAGGCGGAAGCCCAGCTCCGGCCGCGACTGCTCGCGTCCACGGAACATGATCGTGACCTTGACCTTGTTCCCGGCGGCGAGGAAGCGCGAAACGTGACCCTTCTTGGTCTCGTAGTCGTGCTGGTCGATCTTGGGCCGCAGCTTCTGCTCTTTGATGACGGTGAGCTGCTGGTTACGGCGTGACTCGCGGGCCTTCTGCGCGCTCTCGTACTTGAACTTGCCGAAGTCCATGAGCTTGCAAACCGGCGGGCGTGCCTGCGGCGCGACCTCGACGAGGTCGAGGTCGTTCTCCTGAGCGAGCCGCAGCGCATCCTCGATCCGGACGATGCCGACCTGTTCACCGGCCGGTCCGACGAGGCGGACCTCCGGTACCCGGATTCGGTCGTTGATGCGTGTCTCGGCGCTGATGGGGCCTCCTTGGTCCGAGGTAAAATCTTCTACCGTTTCGACCTGGTGCCCACAGACGAAAGGCCCCGCCATCAGTCACCTGATGTTCGGGGCCCACTCTTTTTCCGATCGCACTCCGCCACCGCGAGCCGAAGGCCCACGAGGACTGAACACTTCGCCCTGGGTGACCTCTCGATCGCCTGGGCGAGACCGGACCCGGAAACCTGTACGGTCACACGGGTGGGAGCGGGGCTCCACTTGCCGCCCCCGATTGCTCGGGAGCTGGTCGCACGTGGAAGGGTACCAGACGTGTCTGAACAACCCGCTGAGCAGCCCCCCTATTCCCCGGACGTCCGCGATCTGGAGGACATCCCGAGCGTCGAAGTGATCAGCAGGGCGGCCGTGATGCTGCTCTCCGCCGGGGCCGAACGCCTCGGCCTCGCCGACGCCGAGCCCGAGAACTCGCCGCACCGTGACCTCGACGAGGCGCGGCGGCTCATCACCGCGCTCGCTGGGCTGATCACCGCGTCGGCCGAGTACCTCGGCCTGCACGCGGGCCCGCTGCGCGACGGTCTCCAGTCGCTCCAGAAGGCGTTCCGCGAAGCCTCCGCCGTGCCCGACGCACCCGGTCAAGGACCCGGCGAGAAGTACACCGGTCCAGTTTACTGACACTTCATTCCGGCTGGAAACCTTCCCAGCCGGTCCTCGATCAATTAACATTTTAGATGTGAGTGAGTTAGCCAAGGTGTCCCGCGCCCTGCTGCGGGACGAGGCCTACGAGAGCATCCGGCGCGCCATCGTGGACGGCAGCCTGCCGCCGGGGGCCAACCTGCGTGACGCCGACCTGGCGGAGCAGCTGGGACTGTCCCGCGCGCCGGTCCGCCAGGCACTGACCCGCCTGGCCGCGGACGGGCTGGTCGACTCAAAACCCCAGAGCTACACGAGGGTCGCCGCAGTCGTCCCCGACGACGTCCGCGACGCCCTGCACCTCGTGCGGACGCTGCACGAGTTCGCGGTGCGGACCGGCACCCCGCGGATGGGCCCCGCCGAGGTCTCGACGATGCGCGCGGCGAACGCCCGGTTCGCCGCCGCGATCGCGGCCGGGGACCCCGCCGCGGCGATCGCCGCCGACGACGAGGTCCACGACGTCCCGGTCGCGACCTGCGGCAACCACGCCGTCGCCGCCACGCTCGAGCGCTACACCCCGCTACTGCGGCGCCTGGAGTACGCGCGGTTCAGCACCCTGCCCGCCCACCACTCCGTCCGGCGCCACGACGAGCTGATCGACGCCATCGAGGCCGTCGACGTCGACGGCGCCTGCCGAGTCACCGCCACCATCTGGACCGAACTCGAACGACTTCTGGAGGACTGACATGTCACTGGGTGACTTCCCCCGCTATCCCCTGCTGTTCGGCCCCTCCCCCGTGCACCCGCTGGAGCGGCTCACCGCCCACCTCGGTGGCGCGAAGGTGTGGGCCAAGCGCGAAGACGTCAATTCGGGGCTGGCGTTCGGCGGCAACAAGACCCGCAAGCTCGAGTACCTGGTGGCCGACGCGCTCGCGGCAGGCGCGGACACGCTGATCTCGATCGGCGGGGTCCAGTCCAACCACACCCGCCAGGTCGCGGCGGCCGCGGCCCGCGCCGGACTGAAAGCCGTGCTGGTGCAGGAAAGCTGGGTCGACTGGGCGGACCCGCTCTACGACCGGGTCGGGAACATCCAGCTGTCCCGGCTGCTCGGCGCGGACGTCCGGCTGGTCGACGCGGGCTTCGGGGTCGGGTTCAAGCAGAGCTGGGAGAACGCCGTCCGGGAGATCGAGGAAGCGGGCGGCAAGCCGTACGCGATCCCGGCGGGTGGCTCCGACCACCGCCTCGGCGGCCTGGGTTTCGCGAACTGGGTCGTGGAGTTGGAGGCGCAGGAACGAGAACTCGGCGTCCACTTCGACACGATCGTCGTCTGCTCGGTCACCGGCAGCACCCAAGCCGGGATGATCGCGGGCGCCGCGCTGAGCGACCGCCCCCGCCGGATCCTGGGGATCGACGCCTCGGCGAAGCCCACCGAGACCCGCGACCAGATCACCCGGATCGCCCGGAACACGGCCGAACTCATCGGCGCGCGCGAGGTCACGCCGGACGACGTGCTGCTGGACGAGCGCTACCACGCGGGGATCTACGGCATCCCGGACGAGTCCACGCTGGACGCCATCCGCACGTGCGCGCGGCTGGAGGGCGTGATCACCGACCCGGTGTACGAGGGCAAGTCGATGGCCGGGCTGATCGACCTCGTGTCGCGCGGTGAGATCCCGCGCGAGTCGACCGTCCTGTACGTCCACCTGGGTGGGCAGCCCGCGTTGAACGGGTACACGAGCGTGCTCGGCTGAAGTGTCATGAAAGGGTCTTTCAGGGCAAAAATTGCCCTGAAAGACCCTTTCATGACACATGAGGGTCAGTCGCCGAGCACGGCCAGCACGTCGATCTCGACGAGCAGGCCCGCGGGCAGGCCGACGTAGACGGTGGTGCGGGCCGGGTGCGGGCCTTCGCCGACGAGGGTGTTGTAGACCTCGTTGAACTCGGCGAAGTGCGCGGTGTCGGTGAGGTACACCCGCACCATCATCGCGTCGGCGAAGCTCGAGCCGCCTGCCGCGAGGACCGTTTCGATGTTCTTGAAGGTCTGCTTGGTCTGCTCGACGACGTTGTCGCCGACCACGGCGCCGGTGGCGGCGTCGAACGCGACCTGACCGGCGACCTGCAGGATGTTGCCCTTGCGGACCGCCTGGGAGAACGCGGCCGGCGGCGGCGGCGCCTGCTCCGTGCTGATCGCGGTCTTGCTCATTTCAACTGCCCCTTTCGGTTCTCCGTCCATCCACTGTGGACGGAAGCTTCGGTGGTCGCGGCGACGAGTTCGGGGACCAGCGCGAGCAGTCCCTCGTAGTCGAGCAGCACCTTCGGCACGGACATCGAGGCCGCGGCGAGCACGTCACCGTTCGGCCCGCGCACCGGTGCGGCGACGCAGTGGATGAAGTCCTCGTGCTCGGCGTTGTCGACGGCGTAACCGCACTCCGCGACCTTCTCGAGCTCTGCGAGGTAGGCCGCCGCGTCCTTGATGGTGTTCGACGTGAGCACGACGTAGTCGATGGCCTCGGCGATCGTCTCGCGGCGAGGCTGGGGCATCGCGGCCACCAGCACCTTGCCGACCGCGGTGCAGTGCAGTGGCGCGCGCTTGCCGATCCTCGAGTACATGCGCACCGAGTGGCGGCCCTCGTACTTGTCGATGTAGACGACCTCGCCCTCCTCGTAGGTGGCGAGGTGGACCGTGTGCCCGGTACGCGCGTTGAGCGCCGCGAGCGCGGGCTGCGAGCTGCGCCGGACGTCGCGATCTTCGAGTGCCTGGTTGGCGAGGTCGAACAGCGCGCTGCCGAGGCGGTAGTACCTGGTCCCCTCGCGGCGGACGAAGTGGTGCGACTCGAGCGTGCGCAGCAGCCGGAGCACGGTCGACTTGTGCACGCCGACCTCCTCGGCGAGCTGGTCGAGGGTCTTCGCCTCCCGCGCCAGACCCGCCAGGATCGTGAGCGCCTTGTCGAGACTCTGGCTCACGTGAGCACTCCTTCGTCGGTCAGCCGGGCGGCGCTCCAGGCGTCTTCGTCGGCGCCGAGCAGGGTTTCGATCACGGAAGCCGGGAGCGGTTCCCCGACGTCATCGTGGGTCAGCAGGGTGGCGGCGGCCTGCAGGTGCCCCCGGCGCAGGCGTGTCGCGGGGTCGGCGCCACGCAGCGTGGCCGCGAGGAAACCGGCTGCGAACGCGTCTCCCGCGCCGACCGGCTCGACGACCTCCACGCGCAGTGCGGGAGAGAACAGGGAGACCTCTTCGACGAGAGTGGCGCCGCGCTCGCCGTGTTTGACGACCAGCGTCTTCGGCCCGGGAAGCAGCGCGCGCAGCTTGCCGGGGTCGCCTGTGCCCCAGACCGTCTGCGCTTCGTCGTCCCCGGTGAGCACGATGTCGGCCAGCCCAGCGAGCTCGGTCAGGACGCGACTGTCCCGCCCGGCCCACAACGCGGGCCGGAAGTTGACGTCGAAGGAGATGAGGGTGTCCCCTCGCGGACGCTCCAGCAGCGCACGCACCAGGGCGAGACAGCTGTCCGACAAGGCCGGGGTGATCCCGCTGAGGTGGATCACCTTGACCGCGTCGAGGTCGAGGTTCGATAACAGTTCGGGGCCCATCCCGGAGGCCGCCGAGCCCGTCCGGTAGTACCGCACGGGGCTGCCGTGGGCGCCGCTTTCCTTGATGTAGAGCCCGGTCGGGCGCACCGGATCGACGGCCACCGCGCTCACGTCGACCCCGGCCGCGCCGATCTCGCGCAGCAGCACGCGGCCGAACGGATCGTCGCCGACGGCGCTCACCCAGCCGCTGGTGACGCCGAGCGCGGGCAGGTGACAGGCCACATTGGACTCGGCGCCGCCGAGGGTCCGCAGCCAGGTCCGCACCTGCTCGGGCGGGCCCTGTTCGGCAGGCACGAACAACACCATCGACTCACCGACGCAGAGCACCTCAGGCGCGGTCATCACTTCCAGTCTCCCCATCGTTCACCCCGTTGACCTGTCGAGACTCGGATGCTACACCTATGACGCGCATCCTGCGCAACGTCCGTTGCAAAATACGCAACCGAGGTGAGTAATGGCTTCGAACCGGAGTGCGGCCTGCACGCTGGACCCCACCGCGCTCGCGTCCATCCGAGAAGAGCACCTCGGCCGGCGCCACCGGTCCCTCTCCCCTGTCCTCGAAGGGCTGACGCTCGACGAGGCTGCCCAGCGCCGGACAGCCCTGTTCGGCGACGGCTTCTTCGGCCCCTTCGTGGTGCTCGACGGTGAAGCGCTCGAACACAACCTCAGCACGATGAGCGCGTGGTGCGCGGCTCGCGGAGTGGCACTCGCACCGCACGGCAAGACCACGATGGCGCCCCAGCTGTTCGCCCGGCAGGCCGCCCACGGCGCCTGGGGCATCACCGCGGCGAACGCGGGCCACCTGCGGATCTACCGCGAGTTCGGCGTCTCCCGGATCCTGCTGGCGAACCAGCTGCTCGACCCGTCAGCGCTGCGGTGGCTGGCGAACGAGCTCGACGGCGATCCCGCGTTCGAGTTCAGCTGCTGGGTCGACTCGGTCCGCGGGGTGGAGCTGATGACCAAAGCCCTGCAGGGCGCCCGGCGCCAGGTGGACGTCCTGGTCGAGCTGGGCGGCGAAGGTGGACGCACCGGCGTCCGCGACACCGCCACCGCATTGGCCGTGGCCGAGGCCGCCCACGCGAGCCCGGCGCTGCGGCTGCGCGGCACCGGCGGGTACGAAGGCGCGCTCTCGCACGACACCGACGAAGCGGCCCTCACCAAGATCAGCTCCTATGTGGACGGTCTCCGCGAGCTGGTGATCTCGTTGGCGGAAAAGGGACTTCTCGACCAGACTGAGCAAATCCTCGTCACCGCGGGCGGCAGCGCCTACTTCGACCGTGTCGCCGACTCGCTGACCACCGGCTGGCCCGAGGGCCTCGACGTACTGCCGATCCTGCGCAGCGGCGCATACCTGACCCACGACGACGGCTTCTACCGCGAGATCTCCCCGCTCGGCGCGCATTCGCGCATCGCGGGCGTCGAGTCGCTCCGGCCAGCACTGCGGGCCTGGGCCCAGGTGACGTCGAAACCGACGGACGAGCTGGCGCTGCTCACCATCGGCAAGCGCGACGCGTCCTTCGACGAAGGCCTGCCCGAACCGCAACTGCACCGCAAGCCCGGTCAGGACGCCGTCGCGCTCGACGGCCACACCGTCACCAAGCTCAACGACCAGCACGCGTTCCTCGCACTGCCGGCAGGATCGCCGATCGAGGTCGGCGACTGGGTCGGGCTCGGGCTCTCGCACCCGTGCACGGTGTTCGACAAGTGGCCGCTGATCCCGGTGGTGGACACCGACGGTGAGACCGTCCTCGACTTCGTCCGCACCTACTTCTAGAAGGAAGTGTCATGGACCTCGTCTTCCGCGGCGCGCTGGTCGCCGACGGCACCGGAGACCCGCTCACCCGGCGCGACGTGGGGGTGACCGGTGCTCGCATCACCAGCGTCGCCGCGTCCGGCTCGCTGACCGGCCAGCGCGTGATCGACGCCGACGGGCTCGTGCTCGCGCCCGGGTTCATCGATATGCACTCGCATTCCGACCTGCAGCTGCTCGCCGAACCCGACCACCTGGCCAAGCTCTCTCAGGGCGTCACGACCGAGGTCCTCGGGCAGGACGGCCTGTCCTACGCCCCGGTCGACGACGCGGTGCTCGAAGCTCTGCGTCAGCAGCTCGCGGGCTGGAACGACGACCCGGCGGGCTTCGACTGGAACTGGCGCTCGGTCGGCGAGTACCTCGACCGGCTCGACCAGGGCGTCGCGGTGAACGCCGCGTACCTGGTGCCGCAGGGCACCGTGCGGATGCTCGCCGTCGGCTGGGACGACCGGCCCGCGACCGACGCCGAGCTCACCGCGATGAAGGACCTGATCGCCACCGGCCTGCACGAAGGCGCGCTGGGCATGTCATCCGGCCTGACCTACACCCCGGGCATGTACGCCGACACCGTCGAGCTGATCGAGCTGTGCCGGGTGGTCGGCGAACTCGGCGGCTACTACAGCCCGCACCACCGCAGCTACGGCAAGGGCGCGCTGGAGGCGTTCGCCGAGATGGTCGACGTCTCGCGCCGGTCCGGTTGCCCGCTGCACCTCGCGCACGCGACGATGAACTTCTCCGTCAACAAGGGCAAGGCCCCGCAACTGCTGGAGTTGCTGGACAACGCGCTCGACGACGGCTGCGACATCACCCTCGACACCTACCCGTACCTGCCCGGCGCGACCTACCTCTCCGCGCTGCTGCCCAGCTGGGCGACCGAAGGCGGACTGGACCCCACCATGGCCCGGCTGTCCGATGTGGACACCCGTGAGCGGATCCGCACGGAGATCGAGGAAACCGGGTCCGACGGGGCGCACGGTGTGCCGATCGACTGGGACGTCATCGAGATCAACGGCGTCCGAGGGGAGCACAACTCCGCGCTGGTCGGCTACTCGGTGGCCGCGTCCGCGCGCACCCTCGGCATCCCGCCGTCCGAGCTGTACTTCGACACGCTGCTCGACGAACGCTTGGGCACCTCGTGCCTGATGCACGTCGGCCATGAGGAGAACGTCCAGGCGATCATGCGCCACCGCACGCACACCGGCGGAAGTGACGGCCTGCTGGTCGGGGCCCGGCCGCACCCGCGCGCGTGGGGCACGTTCCCGCGCTATCTGTCCCGATACGTCCGGGAGCTCGGGGTGCTCGACCTGGCCGAATGCGTCGCGCACCTGACCGGCCGCGCGGCACGACGGCTCCGGCTGCCCGACCGCGGCCTCATCCGCGAGGGTTACGCCGCGGACCTCGTGCTGTTCGATCCCGAGACCGTCCGCGACACCGCGACGTTCGACGACCCGCGTCGCCACGCCGCCGGAATCCCCCATGTCTTCGTCAACGGCATCGCCGCCATCGACGACGGTCACCCGACCGGCGCCCTTGCCGGGCACTCGCTGCGGAACCCCAGGAGGGGCCGATGATCAACTGGCTGCAACACTCGACAGGGGGCCTGCTGACACTCGCCGTGGTGTCGATCGCCCTCCTGCTCATCCTGATCGTCAAGGTCAAGATCGAGCCGTTCATCGCGTTGATCGTGATCGGCCTGCTGACCGCGCTGGCCGCCGGACTGCCGGTCGGCACGATCGTCGGCACGGCACAGAGCTCCGCGAACTCCTTGCTGGAAAAGGGGTTCGGCGGGATTCTCGGGCACATCACCGCGATCATCGGGCTCGGCACCCTGCTGGGGTCGATCCTGGAACGGTCGGGCGGCGCCCAGGTGCTCACTTCGGCCCTGCTGCGCGCGTTCGGGGAAAAGCGCGCGCCGCTGGCGATGGGCATCGCCGGGCTGATCTTCGGTATCCCGGTCTTCTTCGACATCGGCATCTTCGTGCTGGCGCCGCTGGTCTACGTCGCCGCGAAGCAGGGCGGCAAGTCGCTCGTGCTGTACGCACTCCCGTTGCTCGCCGGGCTTTCGGTAACCCACGCGTTCCTGCCGCCGCACCCTGGCCCCGTGGCCGCGGCCGGGCTGCTGCACGTCGAGCTCGGCTGGATCATCCTGATGGGACTCGTCTGCGCGATCCCGGCGTGGTTCGTCGGCGGCATCCTGTACTCGATCTGGATCGGCAAACGCATCCACATCGAGGTCCCCGACGAAATGATCGTCACCGATGGCACCGAGGTGGACGAGAACGCTCCTTCGCTCGGCCTGGTCGCCGGGATCATCGCGGTTCCGCTGGTGCTGATCCTGGCAGGCACGTTCGGCAGCATCTGGCTGCCCAAGGACTCGACGCTCGCCGGGGTGGCCGCGTTCATCGGCACGCCCGCGGTGGCGCTGACCATCTCGGTGCTGCTCGCGTCCTGGCTGCTCGGCATCCGCCGGGGCATCAACGGGAAGGCGCTGAACGAGCTCGCGGGCAAGGCGTTGCGGCCGGTCGCGATGATCCTGCTGGTGGTCGGCGCGGGAGCGTTCTTCGGCGCTGTCCTCTCGGCCACCGGAATCGGCAAGGCAGTCGCGGGTTCGCTGAGCGACGCCGGGCTGCCGGTCATCCTCGCCGCGTACGTCATCAGTTGCGGTATGCGCATCGCGCAGGGTTCGGCGACGGTCGCGATCGTGACCACCAGCGGCATCATCGCCCCGACGGTCACCCAGCTCGGCTATTCGCAGATCCAGCTGGCCCTGCTCGTCGTCGCGATCTCGTCGGGCTCGATCATCGCCTCGCACGTCAACGACGGCGGGTTCTGGATCGTCTCGCGGTACTTCAACATGTCCGTGCCGGAAACGCTGAAGACGTGGACGGTCTTGGAAACAGTCCTTTCCCTTTCCGGTTTCGGCGTGGCAGCATTGCTCATGGCAGTGGTCTAAACCATACGAAACCCTCTGGGAGAAACCACGATGACCGGACTCAACCGCCGTACCTTCCTCGGCGCCGCGGGCGCCGCGGGACTCGGCACCATTCTCGGTTCCCAGCTCGCCAACGCGGCCGTGCCCTGCGGCCCGCGGGGCGCCTCGGCTGTTTTCATCAGCAGCTACACCAAAACCGGCCACGGACTGGATGTCGCTCACCGGGACGCCGGTGCTTCCGCGCTGAAGGTCGACCGGACGATTCCCGGCATCAACAACGCGTCCTGGTTCGACGTCAGCGCCGACCGCAAGACGCTCTACGTGACCAACGAGGACGACGAGGGCGGCCAGATCTCGGCGCTGAGCCTGGCCGACCCCACCAAGCCCAGGCTGCTCAACAAGAAGTCGTCCAAGGGCGACGCGCCGACGCACCTGTCCGTCCACTCCAGCCAGAAGTACGTGCTGGCCGCCAACTACAACAGCGGCAGTGTCGTCGTGCTGCCGATACTGGCAGGCGGCAAGCTGGGCGACGTCGTGGACCTCGCCCAGCACAAGGGCACCGAGCGTGACCCGCACGCGCACCAGGTGGTCAACGACCCGACCGGCAAGTGGGTGGTCTCGGTCGACCTCGGCGCGGACTCGGTCTACGTCTACAAGCTCAACGTCTCCACCGGCAAGCTGACGCTGAACCAGCAGCTCAAGCTCCCGTCCGGCTCCGGTCCCCGGCACCTGACGTTCCACCCGAGCGGCAAGTACGCCTACATCCTCGGCGAGCTCCGCGCCGAGGTCACCGTGGCCAGGTGGAACTCCACCACCGGCAAGCTGACCGCGGGCCAGGTCGTCCCGGCCGTGCCCGCGGGCACCCCCGGCGACCAGTTCCCCGGCGACGTCCAGGCCTCTTCGGACGGCCGGTTCGTCTACGCGAGCGTCCGCGGTTCCGACACCCTCGCCACCTTCACCGTCGCCGACGGTGGCAAGTCGCTGAAGCTCGTCAGCAACGTCCCGGTCGGGGGCGTGTACCCGCGCCACGTGACGCTCGACCCGACCGAGAACTGGTTCTACGTCTCGTGCGACACCTCCGGGACGCTGAGCTGGCTGCCGCGCGACCCGGCGACCGGGCTGCCCGGCGCCGTCGCGGGATCGCTGTCCATCCCGCAGGTCAATTCCGTCCGTTTCCTCTGACGTTCGTCTAGAACCTCCTGGGTGGCACGCCGCGCCACCCAGGAGGCCCACGCATTCTGGGAGGACCCACTCATGAGAACTCGACACTTCGTGGCCGGGCTCGCCGTGCTGGCGCTGGCCGTCGGCTGCGCCCCGGCCCAGTCGGGCCCCGCGGCCGCGGGCGGCGACGAAAAGACCGGCACCGTCCGGGTCTGGCTGTTCGACGAGGCCAACCGCGCGCCGAAGGAGGCGGTGGTCAAGACGGCCATCACCGAGTTCAAGGCCGCCCACGCGGGCGTCGAGGTCGACGTGCAGTGGATCCCGGTCGAAGGCCGCGCCGACAAGTTCTCCGGTGCCTTCAACGACCCGTCCAACGCGCCGGACGTCGCGGAGTTCGGCAACACCGACGTCGCGAGCTACGCCGCCACCAAGGCTTTGGCCGATCTGACCGGTGACCTCTCGGCGTGGAAGGAAGGCACCGACATCATCCCGTCGGTGCTGGACACCGCGAAGGCCGACGGCAAGACCTACGGCCTGCCCTGGTACACCGGTATCCGCGCGTTGTACTACCGCACCGACATCTTCACCGAGCTCGGCCTCAAGCCCCCGGCAACGCTCGCCGAGCTGATCGACTCCGCCCGCAAGATCCGCGCCGCCAAGCCGGACCTCTACGGCATCTCCGTCGGTGGCAAGTACACCTACGCGATGCTCCCGTTCCTCTGGGCCTCCGGTGGCGAACTGGCCAAGTCCGACGGTGCGAAGTGGACGTCCACAGTGGACTCTGACCAGGCGAAGGCCGGTGTCACGGCGTACGCGAACCTGCTCAAGGACGACATCTGCCCGCCCGCGTCGTGCGCCAACCTCACCGGCACGCAGAGCGTCCAGGCCTTCTCCGGCGGCAAGGCCGGGATGACCATCGGTGGCGACTTCAACCACAAAGCCATCGAGCAGGGCACGGTCAAGGGCAAGTACGCCGTGGTCCCGATCCCGGGTACCACGGCGGGATCCATCGCCCCGGCGTTCGCCGGTGGAAACCTCCTCGGCGTGTTCAACGCGACCAAGCACCGCGGCCTCGGCACCGAGTTCATCGAGCTGCTCGGCGGCGCGAAGTACCAGGACAAGATGTACACCGCGATGGGAAACCTGCCGACGCTGGGCAGTGTCCAGCAGAAGCTCGCCGCCAGCGACCCGTTCCTGAAGCCGTTCGTCGACACGCTGAAGGCGGGCACGAAGTTCGTGCCCGCCACCCCGGCGTGGTCGAAGATCGACAGCCAGAACGTGCTGCCGACCGCCGTCCAGCAGATCGCGACCGGCGGCAAGGACGCCAACGCCGCACTGGCCGACGCGGTGGCCGCGATGAACAAGGCCTTCGGTGGCTAGCCAGTGGTGACCCAGGAGCTCACCAGTCCCGTCGCCGCCCCTCCCAGGCGCCGCCCCAAGCGGCCCCGGGACGGGCGCGCGGCGGCGCTCTACCTCGCCCCGGCGGGCATCCTGCTCGCAGCGATCCTCGCGTACCCGATCTACCAGCTCATCCTGATCTCGTTCTACGACTACGGCCAGCCGCAGGCCGCGGGTACCGCGCCCCTGGTGTTCATCGGCTTCGACAACTACGCCGAACTGCTCGACAGCGTCACGTTCTGGACCGTGCTCGCCAAGACCGTCGGGTTCGCCGGGGCTTGTGTGGTGGGCAGCCTGATCGTCGGCACCGGGCTTGCGGTGCTCTCCACCCGGGTCCGCGCGCTGCCCCGCATGCTGCTGTTCCTCGCCGCGCTCGGCGCTTGGTCGACACCGGCAATGGCGGGCTCGTACGTCTGGCTGTTCCTGTTCGACACCGACTTCGGCCTGGTCAACGAGATACTGAACGCCATCGGGTTCACGAGCATGGCGCACCACTCGTGGACGTTCGGCACGTTCGGCGCCTTCGGGCTGGTGGCCGCCGAGGTGATCTGGTGCTCGTTCCCGTTCGTCATGGTGACGATGTACGCGGCTCTCCAGGGCGTCCCGGACGAGGTCGTCGAGGCCGCGCAGCTCGACGGCGCCTCCTCGTGGCGGACCACCTGGTCGATCCTGCTGCCGATGGTGCGGCCGCTGCTGATGATCGCCACCATCCAGTCGATCATCTGGGACTTCAAGGTCTTCACCCAGATCTACGTGATGACCAGCGGCGGCGGCGTCGCCGGGCGCAACCTCGTGCTCAACGTCTACGCCTACCAGCAAGCCTTCGCGGGCCAGGAATACGGCCTCGGCGCCGCCATCGGAGTCGTGATGACCGTGCTCCTGCTGTCCATCACCGGACTTTACGTCCGCTCACAGCGACGGAGTGACTCGTGGCTGTGATCGCCGCACGCAGACGGAAAGTCAAGAAGCCTGGACGGCTGGTCGCGGAGATCGTCACCGTGGTGATCGCCGGGCTGGTCGCGTTCCCGCTCTACTGGATGGTCCTCTCGGCACTCAAGCCCACCGGGGAGATCCAGTCCGCGAACCCGCGCCCGTGGACGTTCTCACCCTCGTTCGACAGCTTCGAGCGCGTCCTGACCGTCTCGGGCTTCGGCCGATTCTTCCTCAACAGTGTCATGGTCGCGGTCGCCGTCGTGGTGCTGTCGCTGCTGTTCTCGTTCCTGGCGGCGGTGGCGCTGACGCGGTTCAACTTCAAGGGCCGCACGGTGCTGCTGGTGATGCTGCTGGTCGCGCAGATGGTGCCGATCGAGGCACTGACCATCCCGCTGTTCTTCCTCATGCGGTCGGTCGGCGACGTGGCACCGGCGTTCGGGCTGAACGAACTGGGCTCGCTGGTGCTGGTGCACCTGGCGTTCAGCCTGCCGTTCGCGATCTGGATGCTGCGCGGCTTCGTCGCGGCGGTGCCGGTGGAACTGGAAGAAGCCGCGAAGCTGGACGGCGCGAGCCGGCTGCGGTTCACCTGGCAGATCCTGTTCCCGCTGGTGGCGCCCGGACTGGTGGCGATCAGCGTGCTGGCGTTCATCCACGCCTGGAACGACTTCCTGTTCGCGAAGACGTTCATCATCTCCAAGACCGAGAACCAGACGCTGCCGCAGGCGATCCTGGTGTTCTTCAAGCCCGAAGACACCGACTGGGGCGCGGTGATGGCGTCCTCGACCCTGATGACCATCCCCGTGCTGGTGTTCTTCGTTCTGGTGCAACGCAAACTCGTGTCCGGTATGGCCGGCGCGGTGAAAGGCTGAGATGCCGGACTTCGACACGCTGCTCCCCCGTCCCGCCGCGGCCATCCGCGCGGACGGCGAGTGCGCTTGGCCCGCCGAGGTCACCGTGCGCACCTCGGCCGACCTGCCTGCCGAAGGCTACCGGCTGGAGATCGAACCGGACGGCGTCACCCTGCACGCGGCCGACGCGGCGGGTGAGTTCTACGGGCGTCAGACGCTGCGTCAGCTCGCGGGCCCAGCGGAGTTCCGGGCGGCGTCCATCCACACGGGACAGTCCACTGTGCCCTGTGGGGTGATCGCCGACCACCCTCGGTTCGGCTGGCGGGGCTGCCTTTTGGACGTCGCCCGGAATTTCCGCACCAAGGCGGAGGTGCTGCGGTTCGTCGACCTGCTGGCCGCGCACAAGCTCAACGTGCTCAACCTGCACCTGACCGACGACCAGGGCTGGCGCGTCGAGATCCCGGCGTACCCCCGGCTGACCGAGGTCGGCTCGTGGCGCGCGTCGTCGATGGTCGGCAGGCACGACGGGCCGGAGCGCGACGGCAGGCCGCACGGCGGGTTCTACACCGTCGACGACCTGCGCGAGATCGTCGCGTACGCCGCCGAGCGCGCGGTGACCGTGGTCCCGGAGATCGACATCCCCGGGCACGCAAGGGCGGCCATCGCGGCGTATCCCGACCTCGGGCTCGCCGGGGACAATCCCCAGGTGTGGAACTCCTGGGGCATCAGCACTTCCCTGCTGAACCCGACGGAGTCCACACTGGACTTCTTCCGCGCGGTGTTCGACCAGCTGCTCGACATCTTCCCGTCGCCGGTGATCGCACTGGGCGGCGACGAAGTGCCCGGCGCGACCGGCGAACACGGCGAGTTCGTCCGCCTGCTGGCCGAGCACCTCGCCACGCGCGGACGGCGTGCGATGGGCTGGGACGAGGTCCTGGACATCGAAGGCCTGCCCCCGATGGTGATCGGCGCCTGGCAGGAGGCGGCAGCCGGGATCCGCGCGGCCGACGCGGGCCACGACGTCGTGATGTGCCCCGAGGAGTCGGTGTACCTCGACCACCGCCAGTCCGACCACCCGGACGAGCCGATCCCGGTCGGCTACCTGCACACGCTCGAAGACATCTACGCCTACGACCCCATCCCGGGCGAGCTGACCGAGATGCTCGGCACGCAGGCGCAGGTGTGGACCGAGCACCTGGACTCGGCGCGGCGCGTGGACTACGCGGTGTTCCCGAGGCTGTGCGCGTTCGCCGAGGTCGCGTGGAGCGCACCGGAAGGCCGGGACTTCGCGGAGTTCCTCCCCCGGCTCCGCGACCACCACCTCCCCCGGCTCGACGCACTCGGCGTCGAATACCGGCCCCTCGACGGCCCCCGCCCCTGGCAAACCCGCCCCGGCGTCCCCGGCCGCCCCCGCTGACCCCGGACACCGGCACATCCGGGTTTCGATGCCCCTGAAGGCCACCATGACGGCGTTTACCGCGTTCAGGGTGCCATTGTGGGGCATATACGGGCGGCTGCGCGGGGCCGCCCGCCGAGCCGGATAGGTCGTTATACGGTCAGGTTTTCGCCCGGTACCAGACTTCGGGGCGGCCGACCTGGCCGTAGCGCGGTTCGCGCTGGGCGAGCCCGTTGTCGGCGAGGTACTCCAGGTACCGGCGCGCGGTGACGCGGGACGCGCCGATGACCGTCGCCGCGCCGCCGGCGGAAAGCCCGTCGGCGGCCGCGGCGAGCGCCTCGGTGATCGCGTCGAGGGTCTGCGTGCTCATCCCCTTGGGCAGCGGTCCCCGGTCCGGGGTCCGCAGGGAGGCCAGCGCGCGGTCGACGTCGGCCTGGCCGCTGACCTCGCCCGAAGCGCCGCGGAACTCGGCGTAGCGCTCCAGTTTTTCGCGCAGGGAAGCGAAAGTGAAGGGTTTGAGCAGGTACTGGACCACGCCGGCGGAGACCGCGGCCTTCACCAGCGCGAGGTCGCGCGCCGAGGTCACCGCGATGACGTCGATCGGCAGCCCGGCCGCGCGCAGCGAGCGGCAGACCGCGAGCCCGTGGGTGTCGGGCAGGTAGAAGTCGAGCAGGACCAGGTCCACCGGCTCCCGCTCGCAGAAGCGCAGCGCGTCGCCACCGGAGTGCACGACCCCGGCCACGCTGAAACCGGCAAGCCGCTCGACGTAGACGCGGTGTGCCTCGGCGGCCACCGGTTCGTCCTCGACCACCAGGACCCTGATCGTCACCCGTGCTCCCGTCGTGGCAGGCGGACGGTGAACACGGCGCCGACCTCACGGCCGAGCACGATGTCCCCGCCGTGGCGGCGGACGGCCTGGGCGACGAGCGCGAGCCCGAGTCCGTGCCCCTCCCCCGGTTTGGTCGACCAACCGCGCCGGAACACGTCCGAGGCGGCGTCCTCGGCGACCCCCGGCCCGGTGTCGGCGACCCGCAGGACCAGGCCGTACAGATCGGACCGCGCGGTGACGACCACCCCGGGACGGCCTGCTCGCCCGGCGGCCGCCTCGATCCCGTTGTCGATCAGGTTGCCGAGAATGGTGACCAGGTCGCGGGCGGGCACGGCGGTGGCGCTGTCCTCGATCACGGTGTCCGGGGTGATGGTCAGCTCGACACCCCGTTCGCTGGCCTCGGCCGCCTTGCCGAGCAGCAGCGCCGCCAGCACCGGTTCGGCGACCGCGCCGACCACCCGGTCGGTGAGCTCCTGCGCCAGCGCCAGCTCGGCGGTCGCGAACTCGACGGCCTCGTCGGGACGGCCGATCTCCACCAGTGACACCACGGTGTGCAGCCGGTTGGCCGCTTCGTGCGCCTGCGACCGCAACGCCTCGGCGAGCCCGCGGACGGTGGTGAGCTCTCCTGTCAGTGCTTGCAGCTCGGTGTGGTCGCGCAGGATCACCACGGTGCCCAGCGCCCGGCCGCGCGACCGCACCGGCGCGGTGCCGACCACCAGCACCCTGCTGTCGGTGAGGTGGAGCTCGTCCGCCCGTTCCCGCTCCGAGGTGAACGTCTCGGCCAGCTCCGGCGGCAGGTCCAGCTCGTCCAGCCCCTTGCCGACGGGATCACCGTCGACGCCGAGCAACTCCCGCGCGCCGTCGTTGCAGAGCACCACCCGGCGGTCTCCCCCGACCAGCAGGACCCCTTCGCGGACGGACCGGAGCACGGCCTCGTGGTACTCGAACAGGTGGCGCAGCTCGTCCGGTGCGATCCCGCGGGTCTGACGCCGCAGCCGCGCGCTGACCAGGTAGCTGCCCGCGCCGCCGACCACCAGCGCGACCGCCGCGACCCCCAGCAACGGCCACAGCCGCTCCCGCAGCTCGGCCGAGATCGTCGCGACGGTGATGCCGACGGCGACCAGCGCGACCACCCGGTGTCCCGCGTCGAAGACGGGCAGGACCACACGCGCCGACGGGCCGAGGGAGCCGCTGTAGGTCTCCTGTACCGTTCCGCCGCGCTGGGCGTCCGCGATGGTGCCGATGAACCGCTGCCCGATCAACGCGCGGTTCGGGTGGGTGTAACGGATCCCGGCCGGGCTCATGATCGTGATGAAGTCGACCCCGGTGTCCGCACGGACACGTTCGGCGTACGGCTCCAGCATGACGCTCGGGTCCGGAGTGGACGCTGGAGTCGATACAGGGGTCGATACGGCCGCGAGCACGCTCGGCGCGTCGGCCACGGTGGCCGCGACGGCCCGGACCTGGTCGAAGGCGCGGTCCTTCGTGGCCCGTTCGGAATCGGCGTAGGCGAAGGCGAGCCCGGCCGCGACCAGCGCGGCGAGGATGACCAGCTGCAGCACGAGCAGCTGGCGGGCCAGGCTCCAGCGCTGAGGCCGCGGCGACGGGGTCACCCGTCCATACCAGCACACCCGCGGCCCGGCCGGTGGGCGGCCCGCCGGTTCCCACCCCGGCAGGCACCCGACCTGTGACAGATTGGCGAACTCGCGTTCGACCACGGTGGCACGAACTCAATGAACACAACCGTGACCCAGCTCACCAGGCCAGCCATAGTGACCGGCAACCCCGACAGACCCCTGAGCTGGAGGCAATGGTGCCCACACCGAACCCCGACGTGGCCCCGCGCCGCCGGGACAAGACGCACTACCTGTACCTGGCGGTGATTGTCGCCGTGGTGCTGGGCATCATCGTCGGCTTCGCGGCGCCGGACTTCGCCAAGGACCTCAAGTCGCTCGGCACCGGGTTCGTGAACCTGATCAAGATGATGATCTCCCCGATCATCTTCTGCACGATCGTGCTCGGCATCGGCTCGGTCGCCAAGGCCGCGAAGGTCGGCAAGGTCGGCCTGCTGGCGCTCGGCTACTTCCTGGTCATGTCGACCTTCGCGCTGGCGATCGGCCTCGTCGTCGGCAACCTGCTGCACCCCGGCTCCGGGCTGCACCTCAGCCCCGCCGACGCGGCGAGCGCGCACAAGCAGGCCACCGGCAGCGAGGGCAGTGTCGACTTCCTGCTGGGCATAATCCCGAAGACGCTCGTCTCGGCGTTCACCGAGGGCGAGGTGCTGCAGACGCTACTGGTCGCGCTGCTCGCCGGGTTCGCGCTGCAGAAGCTGGGCGCCAAGGGCGACCCGATCCGGCGAGGCATCGAGCACATCCAGCGGCTCGTGTTCCGGATCCTCGCGATGATCATGTGGGCGGCGCCGATCGGCGCGTTCGGCGCGATCGCCGCCGTGGTCGGCAGCACCGGCTGGGGCGCGCTGCGGAGCCTGCTGGTGATCATGCTCGGCTTCTACGCCACCTGCCTGATCTTCGTCTTCGGTGTGCTGGGCACCGTGCTGTGGCTGGGCGCGCGGGTCAGCATCTTCAAGCTGCTCAAGTACCTGGGCCGCGAGTTCCTGCTGATCCTGTCGACCTCGTCCTCGGAATCGGCCCTGCCGCGGCTGATCGCGAAGATGGAGCACCTCGGTGTCAGCAAGCCCGTCGTCGGGATCACCGTCCCGACGGGCTACTCGTTCAACCTCGACGGCACCGCGATCTACCTGACGATGGCCACCCTGTTCATCGCCAGCGCCCAGGACAAACCGCTCGGGCTGGGTGAGCAGATCTCCTTGCTGCTGTTCATGATCATCGCGGCGAAGGGCGCGGCCGGGGTCAGCGGCGCGGGCATCGCCACGCTCGCCGGCGGCCTGCAGTCGCACCGCCCGGAACTGGTCGACGGCGTCGGGTTCATCCTCGGCATCGACCGGTTCATGTCCGAAGCCCGCGCGCTGACCAACTTCGCGGGCAACGCGGTCGCCACGGTGCTGATCGGCTCCTGGACCAAGGAGTTCGACCGCGACCGGTCGGAACTGGTCTTCGCGGGCCAGGCGCCGTTCGACGAAGCCACCCTGCTCGACGAGCACGAACCCGAACCCGCCAAGGAGTAGTGCTCACGCAGGGATGACGCGGTGCCTCGACCCCCTGGAGGCACCGCGTGACCGAAAAAACGATGCCGTCGTGCGAGCGTCCCCCGTGCTCGCACCACGGCATTGCCATTCTCATCGTCATGTCCTGCTCAAACCCGCGCCTTCTCCCTTGCCGCGAACGCCGCCGCCTCGTCGTAGGTGTCACGCGCGCACGCGATGCCTTCGCGGTGTCGCTCCGCCCAGCCGACGAGTTCGAGCAGTGACGCGTAGAGCTCCTTCGCCATGCCGGTGGCGACGTACTCCACTTTCGGCGGCACAGTCGGGTAAACGGTCCTGTCCAGCAGGCCGTCGCGCTCCAGGTTGCGCAGGGTCAGCGTCAGCATCCGGCGGCTGATGCCCTTGATCGACCGCTCCAGCTCGGTGAACCGGACCGGCCCCTGGCTGGCCTCCAGCAGGATGCCGATCGCCCATTTGCCGCTGACCCGGTTGATCACCTCGAGCACCGTGCAGGCGTCCCCGTGCTTGACCTGGTCGGTCACATCGCTGGTCCCCTGAGACATGAAAGTGCCTCCTTTCGCCGCTTTGGATAGTCACACATGATGGCAACTGTTACAAGAGATGCACTGAGCTTGTACAGGGGAAACACCGTCATGAAGGGGAGATCATGCCCGAAAACGTCCGTTCACGACCGCTCGCACTGGTCTTCGCGGCCCGGCTCACCACCCGCTTCGGCGCGCGGCCGGTACTGGTGACGGGCCTGGCCGTGGTCACCGACGCGCTCGTCCTGCTCGCCAGGGTCCCGGCCGACGGGAGCTACGGCGTGGACCTGCTCCCGGCGCTGGTGCTGCTGGCCGCCACGGTCGTCGCGGCGACGGTGCTGCGACGACGTCCGGTACCCGAGATCGAGCAGCGTCAGCTCTGCGCCACGGCGAGGTAGCTCCGCAGTCCGCGCTGGCCACGGCGCATCATCAGCGCGTGGTTGGCGCGGAACAGCGGCCGCCCGATGACGTCGAGCCGGCGCAGCAACGGTTTGGTCGCCGTCACCTCCTGGGTGATCTCGAGGCTGGTGTCCCGGCCTGCCCCCAACACCCGGCCGGCCAGCACGCCTTCGAGGTCACCGCTGAGCCGCACCCGCATCAGCCCGGCCCGTTCGTCCTGCTCGTCGCGATGCATCCGCAGCACCAGCGCGTACGGCAGGCGGGACCGGCAGACCAGCTCGGCGGTGTCCTCGTCGACCTGCCGGACCGACCGCACATCGGACCACCATCGCGGATACTCGGCCAGGTCGACGACCGCGCCGAAGACCGCCGACGGCTCGGCGGCGAGCGACCAGACGCTGCGGAACCGGTACAGCCCGCTCATGCCGTCGCCGAGACCAGTTTCCGGCCGTCCATGGTCACCACGTCGACGGATTTGACCTCGTCCGGCGCGATCAGTGCCGAACCGTCGAGGCCGGTGCCCTCACGCTCGCCCTTCGCCGAGACCAGCCAGCTGCCCGCGACGACCGACTCACCGCTCTTCGAGACGACCAGGACCTGGCATTTCTCGCCCTCCCGGACGCCTTCGACCGACAGATGCAGCTTCACCCAGCCCGCGGCCGGTGTCAGCCGGACGGCCAGTTGCGCGCCGGTGGCGTCGTCGATGGCCTTCAGGTCCTTCCCCGGAAGCGGGGCGCTCGTGGACGGCGGCGGGAGCGCGACGTTCGACGGCGCTGTCTGCCTGCCGACGAGGATTCCCGCGCCGAGTGCGACGACGACCAGAGCGGCGGCACCGGCGACAGCCAGAAACCTGGACTTCCGGGGTTCCTCCGCCCGGACCCGGCGCAGGGTGCGCTGCAGCAGCAGCTCCCCGCCCTCCGGCGGCCCGTCGAGGAACGCCTCCGGTGGCACTTCGTCGAGCTCGGCGCGCAGCTGCCCGAGCTCGTAGACCTCACGGCGGCATTCGGCGCAGGTGACGAGATGGCGCTCGAACTCCGTGGCCTCCGCCGAATCGAGCGCGCCGAGGACGTAGGCGCCGAGCCGGGCGTGTCCGTGTTCCACCGCACTCATCGCACTGCCTCCCTTCCGCTGCCCGACATCGCGGCCCGCAGGGCGCGCAACGCGTAATAGGACCGGGATTTCACGGTACCCGCGGCGACGCCCAGTCTCTCGGCGGCTTCCGCCACGGTCCGTCCCCGGTAGTAGATCTCCACCAGTACTTCCCGATGTTCGGCCGACAGGCCGTCCATCGCGCCCAGCACCGCCATGGAGTCGACCACGCCCTGGGCGTGATCACGCTCCACGGCCGGGGTCGGGACGCCCTCCGGGGGCTCCGCGACCTCGTGTGGCCGGGACGCTCTGGCCCGTGCGCGGTCGGTGATGATGTTGCGGGCCACGGTGAGCAGCCAGCCGCGCACCGAGCCCTTGCCGTCGGTTTCGAGGTCGTCGGCGTGTTTCCACGCCCGGACCAGCGTCTCCTGAACCACATCTTCGGCCGCCGCGCGATCGCCGGTCAACCTGGTCGCGTAGGCGAGCAGGCTCCGTCCGTGCTCGGTGTACAAGTGCCGGATCAGGTCTTCGCCCTTGGCCTTTTTGGGCCGCCAGCCTCCGATCGCCACCCGCGTCCTTCCGCCGGTCGTGTGGGTCGGCGAGGACGTTACTGCAAGGCGGAGGGTGAACGGTGATCGCTGGGCCCCACCGGCCACGATCGAACTGCTCATCAGCGATCGCCTCTCGCTGTGCCGGGGATGGACGCTCGTGTCCGGGCTCAGTAGCCGTAGCCGCCGTCGGCGGGCGCCTGCGCGGCCTGGACGGCGGCCTTCTTCCCCTCCGGGGTCGCGGCGAACCAGGTCTGGTTCACGCCCTGGCCGTTGGTCTGACCGGGTGCGGTGTCCTTGGCGAAGGTGTAGAGCGGCCAGCCGGCGAGGGTGAGCTGCATGGTGCCGTCCGTGCGGGTGATCACGGCGACGAGGTTCTGGTCGACGCCCTGCACGGTCGCCGCGCCGGAGCCGGCCACCGCGGGCGGCCACATCGCGACGCACTGACCGTCGCAATGGGACACGGACGGCTTGGCGGTGTCCTTGTCGAAGCGGTACAACGTCTTCCCGGCGGAATCGGTGACGACCTTGCCGAGGTCGCCGACGTCGGCGGCGACGAGCTGCGCGCCACCGGCGGCCGGGCCCGGCGCGGCCGGAGCGGCCGAGTCCGAGGTGCTGCCGCACGCGGTCAGGAGCGCCAGACCGGCGAACGCCGCGGCAGAGGCGACGGCGAGGCGAGTAGGGTTCACGGTGGACCTCCGAGGGAGTGAGCGGGTCCCGCGGTACTTCGCGGTGACACCCTCAACACGGAAGCCCGGCCCGAACGGTTCATCCGGGTTCGGACTGCTCGGCGGTCCCGCTCACCGGCACACTCTTGTTCGATCACCCGCCGCGCTCGTAGGCTCACCCGCACCTCCGCCGCCGGAACGACAGGAGGTCGCCGATGTCGAAGCCGCTCGCACCGGCCTGGGGCCCGCTGGCCATGGTGGCGCTGTTCGGCGTCACCGCCTGCACCTCGCCGCCGCCCGCGCCGCCATCCGCTCCCCCGCCGCCGACAGCGGGCTTCACCGCCACCCTGGTGTCGCCGACGGACATCGTGCTGCGCTGGCCGGACGACGACTCCGGCGTCGCCGGGCGGATGGTCGAATACGCGACAGCGCCCGAGGGCCCGTTCACGACGTTGCAGTTCCTGCCCGCGCGCCAGAGCAGCTACACCCACCCGGACCTGATCCCGGAGACGCCGTTCTACTACCGGCTGCGGCCGTTCTCGGGCCCGGTCACGGACCCGATCGAGGTGGGCGCCTCGCCGGGCGGCTCCGGTGGGGACCCGGCTGCGCCGGGAGACCCGCTGGCCGTGATCATCGACAGCAACGACAACGTGCGCTTCACCTGGACCGACCGCGCACAGGGCGAAAGCGGCTACCTGCTCGAAGTGCGCAAGCCCGGCTCGGCCGAGTTCGTCCCGGTCGAGGTCGCCGATCCCGACAGCACGTCCAGCGTGCTGGCCGAACTACCGGACGAGCATGGCGCGGCTTACCGGATCCGCGCCTTCTTCTACGGCCCGCAGTCCCCCGTCGTGCACCAGACCACCGGCAAGGACTGACTGCTCAGGACGTCTCGGGATAGAGCAGCCGCGCTCCGCGCAGGACTTCCGCCCGCAACCGGTCCGCCGGTTCGTCCGGGTAGGCGATGACCGGGTCACTGAGCATCGCGATGGCCTGTGCCGCGCGGATGCGCTCGCGCAGATCGGGATCCGGGCCCGCGACCACCCGGTTGGCCTGCGTCATCAGCTGGGGAAACCGGCGGATGACCGCGTCCTGCACCGCGAGCGCCAGGTCGGAGACCAGGTTGTTGCGCAGGACGTACCGGTGCTTCAGGTACACGTCGAGCACGCGCTCGAGGACGTCCCACCGGCTACCCGGCTGCTCGATCGCCGCCTGGAAGTCGTCCAGGAAGGGCTCGGCGAGCGCGCCGAGGATGTCCGACTTCGCCGGGAAGTGGTAGAGCACCGCGGTCTTGGTCAGGCCGAGCTGTAACTGCCCCTGAAGGCCACCTTCACGGCGTTTTACGCCGTGAAGGGGGCCTTCAGGGGCTTCTCAGGCGAGGACCTGCTTCAGGAACTGGCCGGTGTGGCTCTCCTCGACCGTCAGCAGGTGCTCCGGGCTGCCCTCGGCGACGACCATGCCGCCGCCGGAACCGCCCTCGGGGCCCATGTCGATGACCCAGTCCGAGGTCTTGATGACGTCGAGGTTGTGCTCGATGACGATCACCGAGTTGCCCTTGTCGACCAGCCCGTTGATCACACCGAGCAGCTTGCGGATGTCCTCGAAGTGCAGGCCGGTGGTCGGCTCGTCGAGGATGTACACCGTCTTGCCGGTGGACCGCTTCTGCAGCTCGCTGGCCAGCTTCACGCGCTGGGCCTCACCGCCGGACAGCGTCGGCGCGGGCTGCCCGAGCCGGACGTACCCGAGCCCGACGTCGGCCAGCGTCGCCAGGTGCCGGTGGATCGCCTTGATCGGCTCGAAGAACTCGGCGGCCTCCTCGATCGGCATGTTGAGGATGTCCGCCACCGTCTTGCCCTTGTAGTGCACTTCCAGGGTCTCGCGGTTGTACCGGTCGCCCTTGCACACCTCACACGGGACGTAGACGTCCGGCAGGAAGTTCATCTCGATCTTGATCGTGCCGTCACCGGCGCAGGCCTCGCACCGGCCGCCCTTGACGTTGAACGAGAACCGGCCCTGCTGGTACCCGCGGACCTTCGCCTCGGTGGTAGAGGCGAACAGCTTGCGCACGTGGTCCCACACGCCGGTGTACGTCGCCGGGTTGGACCGCGGGGTGCGGCCGATCGGCGACTGGTCGACACGGACCAGCTTGTCGACCTCGGCGAGCCCGTTGATCCGCGTGTGGCGGCCCGGCACCTGGCGGGCGCCGTTGAGCTTGTTCGCCAGCACGGTGGCCAGGATGTCGTTGACCAGCGTGGACTTGCCCGAGCCGGACACGCCGGTGACCGAGACGAGGCAGCCGAGCGGGAACGCCACGTCCAGCGAGCGCAGGTTGTGCTCGCGGGCGCCGACCACGGTGAGCTGCCGCTTCTTGTCGATCGGCCTGCGCAGCGCCGGGACCTCGATCTTGCGGCGGCCGGCCAGGTAGTCGCCGGTCAGCGATCCCTTGGCCTTCAACAGCTTCTTGTACGGTCCACTGTGGACGATGTGGCCGCCGTGCTCACCGGCGCCGGGGCCGATGTCGACCACCCAGTCGCTCGAGCGGATGGTGTCCTCGTCGTGCTCGACGACGATCAGCGTGTTGCCGAGGTCGCGCAGCCGGGTCAGCGTCTCGATGAGCCGGTGGTTGTCCTTCTGGTGCAGCCCGATGGACGGCTCGTCGAGCACGTACAGCACGCCGACCAGGCCGGAGCCGATCTGCGTGGCGAGCCGGATGCGCTGCGCCTCGCCGCCGGACAGCGTGCCCGAGGCACGATCCAGCGAGAGGTACGTGAGGCCGACGTCGAGCAGGAACCGCAGGCGGGCCTGGATTTCCTTCAGCACGGCGCCCGCGATCACGGTCTCGCGCTTGCCAAGGGTCAGCCCGTCGAGGAACTCCGACGCCTCCGAGATGGACAGCGCGCAGACCTCGGCGATCGACCGCTCGCCCTTGGTGCCATGTTCGAGCGTGACCGCGAGGATCTCCGGCTTGAGCCGCGTGCCCTGGCAGACCGGGCAGGGCACCTCGCGCATGTAGCCCTCGTACCGCTCGCGCATGTACTCGGACTCCGTCTGCTCCTGACGGCGCTCGAGGAACGGGATGACGCCCTCGAAGTTCGCGTAGTAGGAGCGCTGGCGGCCGTAGCGGTTCTTGTAGCGGACGTGGACCTGCTCGTCGACGCCGTGCAGCACCGCCTTCTGGATCTTGGCGGGCAGCTTGCGCCACGGCATGTCCATCCGGAAGCCGATGGTCTCCGAAAGGGACTCGAGCAGGCGGATGAAGTAGTCGGCGCTCTGGCCGCCCGCCCACGGCGCGATCGCGCCCTCGCCGAGCGACAGCTCGTCGTCGGGGACCACGAGCTCCGGGTCGACCTCCTTGCGGATGCCGAGGCCGGTGCACTCGGGGCACGCGCCGTACGGGGCGTTGAACGAGAACGACCGGGGCTCGAGGTCCTCGATGGCCAGCGGGTGGCCGTTCGGGCAGGCGAGGTTCTCGGAGAAGCCGCGGATTCGGTGCGGGTCGTCCTCGGCCAGGTCGACGAAGTCGAGCTCGATCAGGCCGTCCGCGAGCCGCAGCGCCGTCTCGACCGAGTCGGTGAGACGCTGGCGCGAGCTCGACTTGACCGACAGCCTGTCGATCACGACGCCGATCTCGTGCTTCTCCTGCTTCTTCAGCTTCGGCGGGTCGGTGAGCTGGTGGATCGTGCCGTCCACCACCACCCGCGCGTAACCCTGCTGCTGCAGGTTCGCGAACAGGTCCTGGTACTCCCCCTTGCGACCGCGCACGACCGGGGCGAGCACCTGGAAGCGGGTGCCCTCGTCCATCTCGAGCACCTGGTCGACGATCTGCTGCGGGGTCTGCTTGCTGATCGGCTCGCCGCACTTCGGGCAGTGCGCCTTGCCCGCCCGCGCGTAGAGCAGCCGGAGGTAGTCGTAGACCTCGGTGATGGTGCCGACGGTCGACCGGGGGTTGCGGGAGGTCGACTTCTGGTCGATCGACACCGCGGGCGAGAGGCCCTCGATGAAGTCGACGTCCGGCTTGTCCATCTGCCCGAGGAACTGCCGGGCGTACGCCGAGAGTGACTCCACGTAACGCCGTTGTCCCTCGGCGAAGATGGTGTCGAAGGCGAGACTCGACTTGCCGGACCCGGACAGGCCGGTGAATACGATGAGGCTGTCGCGGGGCAGGTCGAGATCCACGCCGCGCAGGTTGTGTTCGCGGGCGCCGCGAACAACAAGGCGATCAGCCACGCCAGGGTCCCTTCAGAGTTCATTTTGCGTCATCAAGCTTGAAGCGCGCCGCGGCGTCGAACGAGTGCACGGGCGGCTGCGGTCATGCTAGGACGCACCACCGACAGAAACCGGCGCCACGCCTTCCACCTGCGACGGAGCGGCACCTGGAGCACCTTCGGCCACCGGTTCGGCGGGAACCGGACGGCCCCGCCGTGCGGTCAGGACCCGATGGACAGGACGCTCCACGAGCTTCGTGAGCAGCCAGCCGCCGAGCACCGCCGCGCCCAGCACCGCGACCAGCCGTAGCCAGCCGGGGACACCGCGATCGAGCAGCACCCTCGCCAGGATATAACCGAGCTCCTGGTGCACGAGATACAGCCCGAACGAAATTCCGGCGATCCAGGTGATCACCGGCCTGAGCCGCCGGACGAAAGGCACATCCCAGTCCGGCCCGCGCGCCGCCAGGCAAACCAGGATAAGCATGACCGCGAACCCCACGATCGAGGGAACCCGTTCCGGATCGATCGGCGTCGGGTGGTGCAGCGGGAACATCTGGAGGTCCTGCGCGGCGACGGTGGCCACGAGCAGCAGGCCCAGGTGCCAGGTCGGCAGTCGGCGCTGCGCCCAGAACCAGGCGGCGACGCCGAACGCGAACGCGTTCAGCCGGTGCAGCCCGAGCCCGAAGAAGATGTTGTTCAGCGCCGGCGGGATGGTCTCCGGGGTGAACACGACGAACCGGATGACCACGGGCACGGCGATGAGCGCCCACAGCAGGACCACGACCCGGCGGTCGGTGCGCCACCGGCGCGGCCACAGCAGCGCCGCCGCGGTGAAGGCCATCAGCTGGACCGGCAGTGTCCAGTAGGAGCCGTCGAGGTACTGGAAGTCGAACGACCACGCCTGGATCATCGTCAGGTTGGCGAACAGGTCCAGCCCGGTCGGCGTGTACCACGGCACGGGTCCGGCGTTCAGGGCTTCCGAAGGCACGCCGAACAGGAAGCCGCCGATCCCGCCGGGGAGGGCCTGCCCGTTAAACAACGTGACCGCGTACCGGGTGACCACGTAGGTGAGCAGCACCGCGACCAGGTACACCGGTACGAGCCGCGCGACCCGGCTCCACAGCCAGCGGCCGGGGGAACCCTTGCGCAGGCTCGCGCAGACGAAGTACGCGGAGATGGTGAGCAGGATCGACGCACCGAACTGAGCTGTCACCCGGAAGGGGTACCCCGAGAGCTCGGGATGCAGCAGGGCCGACTGGTGTGTGACGTGTCCCAGCATCACCGCGACGATGGCGACGACCCGGAGGATGTCCCAGCTGATCCGGCGCGGGGTGCGCTGCCCGGTCGGCACTGCGGAGTTCGGCACGGTCGTCCTGTGGCTCGGCGGGGAGGGGGACTCGCGGAGCCTACGTGCCGAGACTGAGAGCCGGATGTGTGGGTGGAACCGCTTGCAGGGAAACGACTACGGTGTGCCAGGTGAACATCGTCGAGAACTACACCGGCCACGTCGAGCCGGGCGGCGACGCCGCTCGGCGGACGCTGGACGCGCTCACCGTCACCAAGTTGTCGGTCGGGCCGATGGACAACAACGCGTACCTGCTCGTGTGCCGCGACGGGAACGACGCGCTGCTGATCGACGCGGCCAACGACCCCGAGCGCATCTCCGACCTGATCGGCCACGGCCCCGACCGCCCCGCGCTCCGCACGGTCGTCACGACCCATCAGCACCAGGACCACTGGCAGGCGCTGGGCGCGGTCGCCGGCGCCAACGGCGCCAACACCGCCGCCCACCCCCTCGACGCCGGGCCCCTCCCGGTGCCGCCGGACTTCCTCGTCGAGCACGGCGACACGCTGACCGTGGGCGAGGTCACCCTCGAGGTGATCCACCTGCGCGGCCACACCCCCGGCTCGATCGCCCTGCTCTACCGCGACCCGGCGGGCCACGGCCACCTGTTCACCGGTGACTCCCTGTTCCCAGGCGGTATCGGCCGGACGACCTCGCCGGAGGACTTCGCGTCACTGCTCGACGACGTGTCGACGCGGCTCTTCGACGAACTGCCGGACGACACGTGGGTCTACCCGGGCCACGGCGACGACACCACCCTGGGTGCCGAGCGGCCGAAGCTCGCGGAGTGGCGCGAACGCGGCTGGTGACTTCCCCGCGCAGATACCGTCCAGATGACCACCAACATACCGTCCAGATGACCACGTTGTTACCGACCAGATGACCACCAACATACCGACCAGATGACCATTGATCTTGCCAATAGGGCACACTGTCACCATGCCTCAGCCCTACGACTTGATCCCACGCCGCGCCGAGTCCCTGGTTCACGAGGCGCTTGAGGACACGCGCGTCGTCTTGGTCAATGGAGCTCGCCAGGCCGGCAAGAGCACGCTGACCAGACTCGCCACCGGCCGCCAGCCGACGGTTATCCGCCTGCTCGACGACCCGGCGACGTTGCGTGCGGCTCAAGACGACCCGACGGCATTCGTAGAGCACGACAGTCTCATGGTCATCGATGAAATACAGCTGGTCCCAGAACTTCTGCAGCCGATCAAAGTGTCGGTGGACCTGGATCCGACACCCGGCCGCTACCTCCTGACGGGCTCATCGCGGATCCTGGCCTTGCGAACCCTCCCCGACGCGCTGCCCGGCCGTATGGAGGTGATCGAACTATGGCCGTTCTCCCAGGGAGAGATGCATGGAGCACCCGACCGGTTCGTGGACACCGCATTCCGGCACGGCCCCGAGATCGACCACTCATCAGAACTGCGCCGCCGCGACTACCTGGAACGCCTTGTGGTGGGCGGCTTCCCCGAAGCCACGCGTCGCACCCCTCGCCGCCGAACTGCCTTTTTCGACTCGTACCTGTCAACCTTGATCGAACGCGACGTCCTGGAACTGGCGAGCATCGAGCGTCGCGGCGACTTGCTCAAACTGATCGCACTTCTTGCCGGGCGTGCCGGGGGGCTACTGGAACCATCATCGCTTGCCGCTCAGTCCGGTATCCCCAGAACCACCCTGATTCGCTATCTTGAATTGCTGGCGTCGGTCTTTCTCATCAAGAGTGTCCCCGCCTGGGCCACCGGCCAAACTCGGCGTGCGGTAGGCACACCGAAACTTGCGTTCGTAGACACCGGTATCGCATGTCACCTCATCGGCCAAGACCCAGGGCGGCTGGGCGAGCCCAGCGGAGCCGCAGGATCGATGATGGAGAACTTCGTGGTGATGGAACTGGCCCGCCAGCTCACCTGGTCCGAGGAGCGCGGACGGCTGTACCACTACCGTACCAAGGACAAGCAGGAGGTTGACGCGGTCATCGAGACGCCTGACGGCAGGGTGATCGGCGTGGAGGTCAAAGCGGGCGCGACAGTGCGCACCGAAGACCTCACCGGCTTGCGTAATCTCGCCAACCACCTCGGCGATCGATTCGTCGCCGGGTACGTGTTCTACACCGGCCAGCAGACTTTGCCGTTCGGAGGCAAGATCAAAGCCCTTCCTTTGGACGCACTCTGGAGCCTCACTCCATAGTCCCGCCGAAGCAACATCACCGGTATTCACCGCTGACGCGATACTCTGTTCCCTGGCGGCCGAAACTCGCGGAGTGGCGCGAACGCGACTGGTGAGGTGGCCGGGACCCTCGCTGGATGGGACACTGAAGCGTGGATCTTGATCACGCGCGGAAGATCGTCGGTTCGTACGCCCACCTGCACGGAGAAAGCAGTGACGGACTCGTCCGCCGCGTCATGAACGCACCGGGCTTCGTCAATCCCGGCAAGCCTCTGTCCTCGGCCAGCAGTTTGGAACAAGGTGTGGTGCTTCGACCGATCGAAGCACTACACCAACTCGCTTATGCGACAGCGTCCCACTACCAAGACGATGTGCTCGAGATAGGGATCGCGTTCGGCGGCCTCTTGGCTCGCCGGTGGTTCGCTTGGACTGGAGCAGGCCGCGCCCCCGTCAGCATCGTCGACGTGGATGTAGCATTGGATGGTCGCTATGTTTTCGCTGGCGGAGCGCGACGCCCAGTGCGGAAAATCGGAAAATATCGCCCCGACTATCTCCTTATCGCCGCTGATCCCCAAGCCCGCGGCAATTACCGGATCCGCACGCTCGAATGCAAGGGAACCAAAAACCCCAGTACCGCTATTAAACAGCTCGGAAAGGCAGTCCAGCAACTCGACGGCATCACCGTCGATGGGAGAATTCTCCCTGGCCTCGCCACTTCCATAATCGCCTCCAACGACGCGCTTTCGTACCTCGCGATCGATCCCGCCGACGGGGAAGAGCCAGCATACGAAGTCAACTCGGCCACGATCGATGAGGCTCGCCACTTTCGATTACGAGAAGACACCGGGGATCTGCCATCACTCGCGCTCGCAAACGCTGCGGTGAGCGCATCGTGGGCGATGCTCGCCGACTTCGGCGGCAACTTCACCGCACTCGAACACTGGGTGCCCGACGTCATGCGCACCCGACTCACGCGTCGCCCGCGAGATCGTGAGCACTTTGACACGCCATTCGGAAGAGCCGTCGGCACCAGCGTCACGTTCAGTTTCGCAGGAAGGCAGGTCACCGCCAGGAATGCGATCAGCGAAGCTGTCGACCTGGAACTCGGTCAGGACACAGCCGAACGTGTCATCGAATCTCAGGCCAGATTCGCCGAACAATTACCCCAGCCTGAATATCAAGTGGGGCTGGACGACTCGAACGAGTTTTACTCGGCTACGACCGACGGATCGATCTTCTCGCTGAGCTTCCGATAGGCCATCGCACTCTCCCACGCAGCGCCGACCAACGGAGCCAGGTCGCGGGTCAGATCGAAGCCGTTCAGACGGCGATGACCTCGATCATGCTGTCCAGCCCTTTGAAGTCGTCTGCGTTTCCGGTGTAGAGCGGCAACTCTCGCGAGGACGCGATGGCGGCGATCATCAGATCCATCCGGCGAGGCCGCGGGTCCCGCTTCGCCACGAGAACCAACGCAACCAATGTCCCATAGCGGGCGGCCGCCTCACCGTCGAACGGCAGCGGCGCGAAGTCGACGATGGCGGCACCGAGCTTCTCGGTACGCGCCGCACGGACAGCGGCGTCCTTCGCCACCACCACCCCCTGATGCAACTCAGCCATGGTGATGGCGGTGAGTTCCGGAATCTTGGGCAGCGCCACAGGGTCGAGCAGACCAAGGTCGAGGTAAGTGCAGGTGTCGAGCACACCTGTCTCATGACGCTCAGCCACGGCTTCGACTCCACGGATCATCGGCGCCAACACGGTCCTCGGCGCCGAGGAACTCGTCTGCTTCCTCGCACATCCGGACAGTATCCACTGGGGGCAGCTTTCGGTGTCGCTCTACCAACTCCTCAGCGGTAGGGCGACGCCTGCGCGGTATCGCCGCAACTCGGCTACCTCCACACCATTGCGAGTGACGTGGTACGTCTCACCTGCCTCGACTCCGTCCATGACGGCAGCAGAGTTGTTGCGGAACTCCCGCTGAGTGATCACCTTCACAAAGCAGCTGGTGATCCGCACGTGTTTCCACTGCAAAACCGTCTACCCAGTACTCGGGCTACGCCTGGGACTGCGAGCACTGGCACGAAAGACCCGCAGTCCCCTGATCGCCCGGCCGACGACGAAGAATGGCCTCGATCCCCTGTGGGAGAAGGGATCGAGGCCATCCGTTACGAGAATCCCAAACGCGGCGCTAGACCAGCAGGTCCTCGATCGTGATGGGGATGTGCCGGACGCGGACGCCGGTGGCGTTGTGGATGGCGTTCGCGACCGCCGCCGCCATGCCCACCATGCCGATCTCGCCGACGCCCTTGGCCCCGAGCGGGTTGTGCAACGTGTCCGGGTATTCCACGAACTCGACCTCGACTTCGGGGATGTCGGCGTTCACCGGGAGCAGGTAGCCCGCGAAGTCGCCGTTGGCCAGCCGTCCGCTCTCCTCGATCTCCAAGCCCTCGTGCAGGGCCGAGGAAACTCCCCAGATCATCCCGCCCGCGATCTGGCTGCGAGCCGTCGTGGCGTTGATGATGCGGCCCGCGTCGAACACACCGAGCATGCGGGACACGCGAGCTTCGCGCGTCCACTTGTGCACACGGACCTCGCAGAACTGCGCGCCGAAGGAGCAGAACGAGTGCTTCGTCAGCTCCTCGCCGGGCGCCGACGAACCGATCGCGGAGATCGACGGACGGTCCAGTGCCCGCAGGAGCTCGCCGAAAGGCATCGCCCGGCCATCCGTGAACACGCGACCGTCCGCGTAGGAAACCTCCGCGCCCTCGAACGGCGCGCCCGGGGACGAGGCCAGTGCCAGCAGGGCGTCGATCACCTGTGACGCGGCGACCATGATCGCCGAGCCCGCGCTGGCGGTGGCCGTCGATCCGCCGGACATGCCGCCCGGCGGGAAGGCGGAGTCGCCCAGCCGTGGGGTGACCCTGTCTTGCGCGATGTCGAGTGACTCGGCGCCCACCAGGGAAAGCACCGTCAGCAGGCCGGTTCCCGGGTCCGCGCCGCTGGTCGAGACCACGGCCGTCTCGTCGTCGCGCAGGGTGACCTCGATCGAGGCCGGGAAACGGAGCGCGGGGAACATGGCCGTGGCCATCCCGACGCCGACGAGCCAGTCGCCGTCGGTGTGTCCCCCGGGCGTGCGGTTCGCCCAGCCGAAGCGGGCCGCCCCGACGCGGTAGCACTCGTCGAGGTGCTTGCTCGACCAGAGCAGGTCGTTGCCGGGAGGCGCGGTCGAGTTGTTCTTCAGGCGCAACTCGATCGGGTCCATGGTGAGCGCGATCGCCAGCTCGTCCATCGCGCTCTCCAGCGCGAAGGAACCCGGCGCTTCGCCCGGCGCCCGCATGAAGGTGGTCGGCGGGACGTTCAGCGGCACCATTTTCTGGCTCAGCGCGAGGTTCTGGGTGGAGTACCACTCCTTCGAGGTGCCGTGCGAAGTCGGCTCGACGAACGAGCGGTCCACCGGGGTGGAGCACCACGAGTCGTGGCGCACCGCGACCAGCGAGCCGTCCGCGGTGGCGCCGAGGGCGATCTTCTGCACCGTCGCCGCGCGGGTCGCGGTGGCGGTGAAGACCTGCTCCCTGGTCAGCGCGACCTTGACCGGCCGCTCGTGGATCTTCGCCGCCGCCGCGGCCAGGAACGCCGCGACGGACGTGCGGGCCTTGCCACCGAAGGCTCCGCCCACGAACGGGTTGACCGAACGCACCGACGCGATATCCACGTCCAGCGCCGCGGCCAGGTCCATCGCCTGGAGGTTGGACCCCTGGTTACCGCTGTACATCGTCAAGACGCCGGAGTCCCACACCGCGACAGCCGAATGCGGTTCCATCGCGGCATGGGCCTGCGTCGCGGTGGAGTAGGTGGCCTCGACCACCACGGGACTGGCCGCGAGCGCGTCCTCAATGGACTCGACACCGGGCGCGAGGACATTGAGCGTCGAGGACCCGCCATCCCTGCCCGGTGCGTCCTCGGCGGACGCGAGCCCGTCCTGCAGGGAGGTCAGGGCCGGACGCTGGTGGTAGGAGACCTCGACGGCCATCGCCGCGTCCCTGGCCTGCTCGAAGGTCTCCGCCACCACGAGGCCGATCGGCTGCCCGTAGTACACGACTTCCTTGTCCTGCAAGGGAACCCAGGTGTCACCCAGCATCTGGCCGGTCGGCGTCCGCAGCTCCAGCGGGTCGAAAGGCGAATACACGCCAAGCACCCCCGGCGCGCTCCTGGCCGCCGTCACGTCCATGCCCCGGATCTCGCCGTTGGCGATCGTGCTGACCACGACGCAGCCGTACGCCATGCCGGGAAGATTGTGGTCCAGCCCGTACCTGGCCTGACCGGTGACCTTCAGCGGGCCGTCCAGACGACTGGGCATCAGCGACTCCCCTCGATCAATGCGCGGACCACGGTCCGCTTCAGCAAGGACACCTTGAACTCGTTGCCGGACAACGGCTTAGCCCCTTCGGCCGCCACCGAGGCGGCGGCCTCGAACGTCTCCAAAGTCGCGGGCGCACCGCGCAGCGCGGCCTCGACCGCGCCCAGCCGCCACGGCCTGGTCGCCACGCCGCCGACGGCGACCCTGGCGTCGACGATGTGCGAGTCCCGGATGTCCATCGCGACCGCCGCGGAGCACAGCGCGAACTCGTAGGACTGCCTGTCCCGCACCTTGACGTAGGTGGAGCGCTGGGCCCAGTCCAGGCGGGGAACCACGATCTCGGTGATCAGTTCACCGGGACGCAGGTCGTTCTCGACCTCCGGGGTGGCACCGGGCAGCCGGTAGAAGTCGGCCAGCCGCACGGTCCGGGTGCCCGAGGCGCCGGTCAGCCGGATCTCGGCGTCCAGCGCGACCAGTGCGACGGCGACGTCGCTGGCGTGGGTGGCCACGCACGAGTCGCTCGTGCCCAGCACGGCGTGCATCCGGTTGGCCCCCGAGACGGCCGAGCAGCCGCTGCCGGGTTCACGTTTGTTGCAGGCCGTGCCGACGTCGCGGAAGTAGCCGCACCGGGTGCGCTGCAACAGGTTGCCGCCGAGGCTGGCCATGTTGCGCAACTGCTGGGAAGCGCTCAGCAGCAGGGCGCGGGAGATGGCCGGGTACACGCCGGGGTGCTCGGCGACGTCGCTCATCCGCTCCAGTGCGCCGATCCGCAGGCCGTCGCTGGTGTCGATGCCGCGCAACGGCAACGCGTTGATGTCCTGGACATGCCGGGGCGTCAGGACGTTGAGCTTCATCAGGTCGACAAGGGTGGTCCCGCCGGCGAGGAAGGTCCCCGGCGAGGCGAGGGCGGCTTCGACGGTCTCTGGCGCCGTCAGCTCAAAGGGTCGCATCGGCCCGCCTCGCCTGTTCGACGGCAGCGACGATGTTCGGGTAGGCCGCGCACCGGCAAAGGTTGCCGGACATGAACTCCCGGACGTCCTCGACGTCCTGCTCGACCGCCGCGACCGCCGACATGATCTGGCCGGAGGTGCAGAACCCGCACTGGAGTGCGTCCCGGTCAAGGAAAGCCTGCTGAACCGGGTGCAAGCGCTCCCCGTCGGCCAGTCCGTCCACAGTGGTCACCGGCCGCTTCACGGTCGCGGCCAGGGTGAGGCAGGCGAGTACGGGCCTGCCGTCGACGTGCACGGTGCAGGCGCCGCACTGACCGCGGTCGCAGCCCTTCTTCGGGCCGGTGATGTCGAGGCGCTCACGGAGCGCGTCCAGCAGCGTCACGCCGGGGTCGACGTTCAACTGTTCTTGCCTGCCATTGACTTCGAGGGTGATGTTCACCAAATCTCTTTCCCGCAGACCGCTCGGAACGTCCACAACGGACACAGATGACGTCCGGGCCGGGCCCGTCGCCGAGCGAAACCGGACATCCATCCGGGTATAGTTCGACGCTACCGGATTCTTATCCGCTTCGCAATCATGGAGTAACACCAGCTCCGCCGCCGGGTGCACTACATTCACCTGGGCAAACCGCGGCACGTCACCAGGGAGGGACGATGACGGTCAATCCCCGGCGCGCGGACACGCGGCGCAACCACGAGCGCATCCTCGCGGCGGCGCTGGAGTCGCTGACCGCCTCGGGCGAGCTTTCGTTCAACGCCATCGCGAAGAAGGCGGAGGTGGGCGTCGGCACCGTGTACCGGCATTTCCCCACGCAGGAGGCACTGGTCCTGGCCGTCTACCGGCGCGAGGTACAGCACCTCGTCGACGTCGTGCCGATCCTGCTCGACACGAACACGCCGGAACAGGCCTTCCGGACGTGGACCGGCCACCTGGCCCGCTACATGATGACCAAGCGGGGCCTGGCCAACGCCCTCCTCACCGGCACGACCTCCCGGGAGGAACTGTTCGCCAAGGCCTACGAAACCATGCTCCACGCGGTGTCGACCCTGCTGGAAGCCAACGTCCGCGCCGGCTCGGTCCGCGCCGACCTGGATCCGGAGACCGTGCTGCGCGCGCTCGGCGGGCTGCTGCACCTCAGCCCCCAGAGTGACTGGCGGAGCCAGACGGCGAGTCTCACCGACCTGCTCTGGTCCGGCATGTGCGCGGACAAGGGCGGCGGGAGCTGAGGTCCCCCTGGCTGCCTGTGTTGCCGCGAGGCGCCTGATCACTCACCGCGCTCGCCGTCCACCAGGTCGACATAGCCGTTCGTGGCTTCCCAGAGCGGGTCGGAGACAGCGGTGAGCTTGCCCGGCTTCCACCGGCGCTCCTCGTAGGTCCGGGTCCGTTCTCGCACCGCCTTCAGGCTGACGGCGATGTCGTCTTGCTGCCGGGCGCGGAACTCGTCTTCGGACGGCGCGGGGGCCCGCACGTCCTCGCCCTTACCGGCGCGCAAGGCGTCGAGGACGTCCTCGGCGAGGCCGGTCTCGTGGTCCCAGAACTGGGCGGGCCGGTCGAGCCAGTGGTTCCAGACCGGCGCGTGCGCCGAGCGCCACAGGGTGACAGCCGGCATCTTCGCGGCGCGGGTGCTGTACTCCCAGTGCTCCGCGCCCCGGGGTTTGGTCAGCCAGGCCACTTCGTCCACCGGCAGGTCGACGACCACCCCGACGGTGACCCACGCCAGGTCGTCCTGTGGCTTTCCGAGGATCTCCCACGCCGCCCACAGCTGGGTCACCGGGAGCGTGTACGACGAGTCGGCGACCTGGTTCGCGGCC
Organism: Amycolatopsis sp. H20-H5; assembly: GCF_035828755.1. Taxonomy (NCBI): domain Bacteria; kingdom Bacillati; phylum Actinomycetota; class Actinomycetes; order Pseudonocardiales; family Pseudonocardiaceae; genus Amycolatopsis; species Amycolatopsis sp. H20-H5. Next base: position 57,587 of record NZ_JAYMZS010000003.1, read on the forward strand.
AGTGCCAGGTCCTTCAGGGTGCGTATCGCGGTCGCCCATTTCATGCGCCGATGCTCCCACCAGGCCGCCGCGCACGGGAAATCCGGGTGGTAGCGCCGCTTCAGTTCCAGATCGAGTTAACCCAGTCGGGACGGTCGATGAACGGGTTGCGGTTGTGCTGGTAGACGTCGTAGATCACCTGGTTGCGGTGCTGTTCGAAGGCGTCCGGCGGGTCCTGGGCGTTCCACTGGCGCAGCACCGACAGGCGGCCGATGTAGGGCGCGGAGCCGTTGTTGACCTTGTCGTCGACCTCGAGGTCGGGGAAGCCGTCGCCACCCTCGTAGCGCACGGCCATGTAGAAGATCATCCGCGCGACGTCACCCTTGTAGGCGTTGGACGGCTCCCAGGAGTCGGCGTCGGTGTAGCTGCCGGGCGCGTCCGCGACCGCGGTGCCGCCGTTGTCGAAGTCCTTGTTGCCGCGCTCCCCGTTCACCGTCACGTTGGCGGGGCGCAGGTGGTGCAGGTCGGTGCCGGGCCCGGTCGCGGTGCCGAAGTCGCCGTGCGACTTCGCCCAGACGTGCTCGCGGTTCCAGTCGTTCACCCCGCCGCCGTTGGAGGTCTTGCTCTGCGAGACGCCGGTGTAGAACAGCAGCACGTCGGCGGCGTTGTTCGGATCCTGGTCGGTGACCTTCAGCGCGTCCCAGACCTGGTCGTAGGTGATCTTGCTGTTGGTGCTGATGATCTGGTGCAGCGCGGTCTTGAGCGCGGCGCCGGTCTTGCCCGCCGCCGGGCCGTAGTAGTCGCCGGGCGCGGGCGTCGTAGTTGGCGGCGTGGTGGTCGGCGGCGTGGTCGGCGGCGCGGTGGTGGTCGTGGGCGGCGGGGTGCTGGTCGGCGTGCCCGACGCCGGGGTGAACGCCGTCGGCGAGGTGAGGCCCGCGTGCGCGAAGTAGGCACCGAGCGGTCCGGTGACGTCGAGCTGGCGGCCCATCAGCGACGGATTGCTCTTCAGGCCGTACGCGGCGCGGAACGCCGCGGTCACCTGGACGTAGACCATCCGGCTGATGCTGGTCTCGGCCGCGGTGTCCGCGAGGGCGAGGGCGGTGTCGCCGGGGAAGTTCGACCGGACGACCGTGCTGGTCGCGGTCGGCTGCCCCACGACGTAACCGCGGACAGTGGCCGCCGCGCCGTTCTGCTGGCCGATCGCCTGGGCGACCGTGATCGGCGACGCGGCGGTGGCAGTGCTCGGGGCTTGCAGGACGAACGCCACCGCGGCGATCGTGACCACCAGCAAGGCCAGCGGTTTCCAGGGGTTACGACGGGCGACGGGCACGGGCGATTCCTCTCCCCAACGTCCGCACGCCCACGATCGAAGATCGTTATCGTTGACACAGCGCGCTTTTCACGCACACGTTAGGGTGAAGCCTGCACCAAAAACAGCCACCATCGTATGAATTTCCGACGTCAGACGTGGTCAGGCGTGGTCAGGTCCGCCGCGCTCGGTCGAGCACCTCCTCGGTGGTCAGCGGGCCACGCGGGTGATGACTCAGCGACATCGGGACGCGGACCTTCTGGAACGCGATACCCTCACCGGTGACGTAGAACTCCCCCGGCGGCATCCGCCCGAGGTCGTAGAGGTCCCTGCCCTTGTTGCGGGCCAGGTTCCGCGCCGCGTCGATATGCGTCGAATGGCTCAGCAGCCCGAAGAACTGGGTGGTCGCGCTCCCCGAGATGCGGTTGTGGACCGCCTTCGGCGACTGGGTCGCGAGGACCAGCCCGAGGCCGTACTTCCTGGCCTGGGTGGCCAGCCGGATGCTGCTCTCCGTGCTCGGCGTGCTCCCGGCCGACGGGGCGAGTTCGTGCGCCTCGTCCATCACCAGCAGGCCGCCGAGCGGGCGATCCCGCGCCGGATGCCGCTTGACCCAGGCGAACAGCTCCATCTGCAACTGGTTGACGAAGCCCTGCTTCTCCTTCATCGAGGGCAGCCCGTCGAGGCTGATGACCGACACCCGGGCCGTCTTGTCCGGCGGCGGGGTGAGCAGCATCCCGGGATCGACCGGGTGGTCCGTCTCACGCAGGAACGGGTCGTTGATCCTGGCCGCCCGGAGCGATTCCGCGATCTCGGCCGCGAACATGGCAGCGCCGGAGAGCTCGCACACCCCGTCCGGCAGATCGGTGAGGACGCCGATGAGCGCGTCCAGGCTCCGGCCGCCCGACCTGCCGAAGTAGGTCACCGTCTCCTTCAGCACCGCCCGGCCGAGTTTCGCCTTCCTGCTGTTGCCGCCGACCCCCGCGCTCGGGGTGAGCGAGGCGACCGCCGCGCTGACGGCGAACTCGAACTCGTCGGCGTCGTCCGAGGCGCCGGCGAAGTCGGGCAGTGGCGGGAAGGTGAGCGGGCGGCCGTTCGCCCGTCCCGGCGTCCAGATCACGACGTCGGTGTCGCTCAGGTACTTCCTGGCCTTGACCTCGTCCCCGTCGAACCAGAGATCCGACGGCTCGGGCCAGGGATCGCCGAGCAGGGCGAGGTCGTTGTTCATGTCGAGCACGATGGACGACACGCCCAGCAGCGCGCTCTCCTCGACGATCCGGCGCAGCAGCACCGTCTTCCCCGAGCCCGGCCCGGCGAAGACCACGACGTGCTTGCGCAGCGACTCGAGCTTGACCCGCACGCTCGCGCCGTCCGCGACGAGCACCCCGATCGGCACCATGGGGACCTCGTCCGGCTGCGGCTCCACCACCGGCTCGGGCACCTCCCGCGCCACCACGGCTTCCGGTGCTTCGACGACCGGGCGGGGTAGGACGGTGGTGAACAGCTCGGTCCCGCTGGCGGGCCGCCGGTCGTCGAGCCAGTCGTAGAGCCCGGGCCGGTGTTCCTCGAACATCTGCCGCAGCGCGCTGAACGTCCTGAGGTCGTCTTCGGTGATCGGCACGGAACAGCCACCGGCCGCCTCGACGTCGTCGAGACGCTTTCGGGTGGCGACCCCCTTGGACCACGGGATGTTCCGGATCAGCACCAGCCTGCGGCCCGTCACGCCGAGCCGGCAACCCGAGGCTTCGACCGCTTTCTTGAGCCTGCTGGCGGCAGCGGTGCCGTTGGGATTGCCGACCGCGCGGAACGACCAGTGCTCCTCGTCCTCCAGCTCCTCGTCGATGGTCTGCCGCAGCCGCGCGTGCAGCGGGGCGACCTTGCCGACCTGGGGAGGGTCCACCGACCAGCTCAGTGCCGGACCGTGTTCCGCGATCCACGCGGTGAGCCCGGCGGACAGCAACAGCGGCATCAGGCCGTTCTCCTCGGCCGGGTCGAGCGGCGCGGTGGCGTCGGCGGCCAGTTTCAGCTCCTCGAACCGGGCGTCGAACCGGTCGAGGTCCTCGCCGGAGGGCAGCGACAGCTGGCCGGAAAGCTCGCCCGACAACGGCAGCGCCTCGACCGCGTCCTCGGTGAAGCTCGCCAGCTCCCGCACCTCCCCGCCGCGCAGGCAGGTGTCGACGTGCTTGCCGATCCGGTTGAGCAGCGCGCGCGGGGTGAGCTGCTTGACGTCGTCGAACGCCGACGGGATCACCGGCCAGGTCGGGTACGGCGGCTCGAAGCCGATCCTGTCGTAGGTCCTGGCGAGCCAGGCCTCGACCAGCTCCTGGCCGATCCGGGCCTCCGGGATGCGGGACAGCGGCGGGGTTTCGGTGAACCGGTCGGGAACGGAGTTGACCGCCTTGTGCTTGATCAGGTCCCAGGACTGCGGGAGACAGGCGACCACGGTCACCGTCCGGCGGGTTTCCTCCCGCAGCAACATGAGCCCGTCGGAGATCAGCGCTATCCGCTGGTCGACGGTGTCGCTGTCCGAAGAGCCGCTGATCGCCGTGGTCGCCTTGGTCGACAAGGTGACCAGGGTGTCGATCTGGTCGACCGCGATGATGCTCGGACCGGTCAGCGCGAGCAGCTTCGAGACGTCGGCCACCACCCGGCGGGGCTCGTGCGGCTGGGCGCGAAAGCCCCATTTGGCCCGGTCGCCTGGCGCCATCTCGTCGGAGGAGGTCAGATAGTCGGCGCCCACGTTCGCGTCCCTGACGTTCGGCGAGGCGGTCAGCGCGAGTGCCCGCGCCGCGTCCTGGCACTCCGTGCCGACCCGCCGGTCGAGGCGTTTGATCGCGCCGACCAGCTCGTCCAATGTGTCCGGCGTCAGCCGCACCACGCCGGTGACGGCGTCAGTGAGCGCGGGTGACAGGCCCGTCGCGGTCGCGAGCCTGCGCAGGAAGGTGTCGAGCTGGCTGAGCCCGTCCTCGCCGTCCTGGGCGAGGCCGCTCTGCAGGGTTTCCACCATCTTCGGCCAGAATCCCGCGCTGTCGTTGAGATTGCTGAGGAAGAAGTAGCCACCCTCCCGGCGCACCTGCTGGCGGAACCAGCCGAGCAGATGCGTCTTGCCCGCACCGCTGCGGCCGTTGAGCACCACGCCGGTCGGGCTGGAGCCGGTGCTGTCCCGCGCGTCCTTCAGGCTCCTGGTCAGCACGCGCTGCGCCTCGAGGTGCAGACCGGCGACGTGGGCCTGCGTCGAGTTCCAGACGTTCTCCTGGGTGAGCGTGGTGTCGAGCCGCAGTTCCGCCAGTGCCTCGCGCTGTTGCTCGGTCATGAACCGTCCATCGAGATCAGGTGGTTTTGCTCGCCACCGATGGTGATCGCCGCGGCGTGGTCCTTCGCGGTGAGGGTCTTCCGGTTGGCCTCCGGGATGATCGTGACCTCCGGGGTGCCGTCGAGCCGGAGCAGGACCTCGTCGACCTCGACCCGCGGTGACCCGTCGAGCAGCGGACGCAAGTCGGTCAGGCTCACCCACGCCTTCGGCCGCTCCGCCAGCTCCTCGTAGGCGGCGCGGATGCGGCCTTCCAGGTCGGGCGGCAATGGAGCGGTGACCTTGAAGACGTCGGCGATCTCGAACCCCTGGCGCAAGACGAACGCGGCGAAAGCGGCCAGCGCCTCGTGGAGCCCGCGGTCCAGCAACCGCGAGCCTGCGGGCGGGGTCGCGGAGAATTCCTCGACACAGCGCTTCCAGCCGAGGCCGGTGAGCGCGTGCCGGTAAGACCTCCCGTGCAGGCGGCTGGTGACCAGCTTCTGCTCGTTGAGGGCGCGCCGGACCGGCCCGGTGATCGTGAAGTTCCGCTTGTCCTTCAGCTCGGGGTTCGACACCTCCTGCCCCTCCAGCATCAGGGCGAGCAGTGCCGCGCGCTGCGCGACCCCCAGTGTGTTCTCCGCCATTTCCGCTACTCCCAATCCCTTGCTCGTGTCCGTGTGGTCCGTGGAAAAAGAGGTCAGCCAGCCAGGACCTCGAACCCGTCGGCGCCGGCGACCAGTTCGGTCCGGCGGCCGCGGCCCGCCAGCTCGCCCCGCGCCCGGACCGGCCTGCCCTCGCGCTGGGCGGCGATCGCGGCCTCGTAGGCGGCGCGACCGGGCAGCCGCACCCAGACGGTCCGGCGCCCGCCGCCCGCGGCGGGCAGGTCGCCACGGACCTCGATCGACCAGTCGTCGTCACGGGACAGGTCCTGCCGCAGGCTCCGCACGAGTCCGGTCACGGTCACGGTGTCGGCCTCGCCGAGCTGACGCAGCTGCTCGGCCGTGGTGCGGATGACCGCCCCTGCGCCCTCCGGAAAACGGTATGTGGCCTCGGGTTTCGGCGACGCCGAGCCGTTCGCCCAGCGGAAGCGGACCTCGAAGGCCGACTGCCCCTCGTCCCCGCCGAGCTCGGCGAGCGACTTGCAGAGGTCGGCCGAGATGCCCGCGGCGAGCAGGTCGCCGACGTCGGGCAGCTCCGGCGCCTCGCCGAGCGCCGACACCGCCGCCTGCAGCCCGGCGGTCACCTTCCGGCCCAGCGGCAGCTCGTCGCCGTCAGCGGTCTCGCCGAGCGGGACCCGGACCGGCAGCACGTAACTCCCTGCCCGCGCCGGACCCAGCTGGACCTGGGACAACAGCCGTTCGACAGCCAGCGGCGCTTCGCCGCGGAAGGACAGCCGAGGACCTTCCACCACCGAACGGGTGACCGCGCGCAAAGCGCCTTCGACGCCTTGCAGCACCTGGAGTCCCTGTCGCAGCGTGGCGAAACCGGACGGCAGCCCGACCGGGAAGACCCTGAACCACTGCGTGTCGGCAGGCGGCATGGTGAGGTCGTGGACGATCTCCTCGCGCGACCGCTGTTCGACCGCGGCGAGCACGTCCACGATCTCGCGCACGCGCAGCTCGCCGTCGCCCATGCCGTCACGGGCGGGCACGAGCACCTCTCCGTCGCCCAGCGACCAGATCGCGGCGCCGCGCCAGTGGTAGGGCTGCCGCTGCCAGCCGTTGTCGCGCAGGTAGCCGGTGATGCCCGCGACGCCCGGCCGGTCGGTCACGCGGTGCTCCTGGCCAGCAGTTCCACGGGGTGGATCAGGTTCAGCAGGCTCTGCGCGGTGAGCACGTTCGACGTCGGGACGCGCAGCGTCCGCCGCCGTCGGGGATCCGGCGTCTCGATCAGCGGTTCGTCCCGCAGCGAGTGGTAGTAGGCGAGGTGCCGAAGCAGCATTCCCTCGGTTTCGAACGTGACGTAGCCACCGCTTTCCGGCGGTGTCCGGACCATTACCAGAAACCGGGGAACAGTGAAATCGGCCCCGGCGAGACGATTGAAGTTGACCTCGTCCAGACCGGCGAAATGCCATTCCGCGCCACGCGGTGTGGCGCTGACCCTCGACCATGTCCTGACCTGCACCTCGACGCCGGGCGACGCCACCCCGCCACCTTTCCCCGGCAACCGCAGGCCCAGGTCGATCCCATCGTTTTCCAGGTCATAGCCGTACACGAGCAGCCCGGCGGCCGCGGCCAGCGCCCGGACGTAGGCCGTCGCGAACCGGCCCTGGTGATTCAGCACATCGAGCACACAACCTCCCCCCGGCTGCGGTCCGGACAAACACAGGGCGGGAGCCTACGCGTGGCCGTCTCCCGATGTCAGCACCTTGAACCCGGATGGACCACGCCGATAACAATCGGATATCGAAGGCTTTTTAATGATCGTTTATTTCACTGACATTTGCTGGACAAATAGCGGACAGATCATTGTCTTTCCGCTGGTTCGACGTGCTGGGCGCTTGCGGGCCCTTCCCGGGCGCAGCGTCACCGGCCGTCCGCGCCCCGTTCGTAGGGCAGCTTCTCCCCCGCCTCGACGGCGAACGGCAGGCGGTTGCCCGCGGGCGGCAGCGGGCAGGTGGCGTAGTCGGTGAACGCGCAGGGCAGGTTGGCCGCGCGGGTGAAGTCCAGCACGACCGTGCCGTCGGCGGCCGCGGCGGGCACCGGGAGCGACCGGTTCGCCGCGTAGGTGGTGACCCCGCTGGTGGCGTCGGTGAACAGGACGCTCAGCCCGCCGTCCTTGCCGTTGAACGCGGTGAGCGTGTGCTCGGCGCCGTCGTGCTCGAACCGCACCACCCCGGGCGCGACGTAGACGTGGCTCAGTCCCTCGACGACTGCGCCGACGGTGGTGGGCCGCGGCTCGTCGAACGGCTCGAACCGCCCGGTCAGCACCCATTCGGGGCGAGGTTCGTACGCGGGCACGCCGTGGAAGTCCCGCAGGACCGGGGCCGCCGGGTCGTGCACCCGGATGAGGTACCCCCCGCGGCGAGCGATCTCGATCTCGACCCCGCCCGCCGAGACCCGCGTTCCGGCGCCGCTGTTGACCAGCTCGATCCGCCGCACCCCGGTGAACGGCTCACCGTCGTGCTTCAGCTCGGCACCCTGGGTGTCGACGTGGGCGGCGTCCTGGTCCTGCCACCAGAGGCCGGGCAGCCCCGGGTACGTCCGCGGTGAGTCCTCGAGCCAGTCCAGCGAAACCAGCGCCAGCCAGCCGTACGGCTCGGCGAGGTCACGCTCTCGCTTGGCCTTCCACTCCCGCCACGCGCCGACGAACCGCGTCGTGTCCGCCGCACCTTGGAGATCCGTGCTCATCGTCGTTTCCTTCCCGTGCCCGGCCTGCCCTGTCCCGGGTGCCAACAACGGGGCCGGAGACCTATTCCCGCTCCCAGCCCGTGGAGGGCGGCGCAGGCTCCGCTGTTCGGGGGGATTTTGCCGCTGGCTCGTCCTTTTGACGGCGAGTGCGAGCAGGATCAACGGTCCGGACGGGGAGGGACGGGTAACCGATGGTGGATCAACCGCGCGACGACAAGGGGCGATGGAAGAAATCCGGCGTGGGGGTCGCGGCGGTGGCCACCGTCGGGGTGGTCGCGATCGCCGGGGGTGGCGGGCTCGGCGGTGCAGCCTCGACGGCCGACTCGGCCACGAGCTCCGGCAGTCACGGCAAATCCTCCGGCAAGTCCTCGGGCAAGGACGCCGCCCGGAAAGGTCAGCGGGACGCGGCCTGGCAGCGGATGGGACTCAAGGTCGTCAAAAAGGCACTCAAGCGGGAACTGCTGTGCTCGACGCGCTCGTTCGGCGAGGTCCAGCGGTTCTTCGTGCGGACGCCTTGCCGCAAGCTGGACCGGATGGTGCTGGCCATCGGCGACGGCGGCGGCAACACCGTCGTGGTGTCGATCGCCTGGGTGCGGATGGCCACGGCCGACGACGCCGCGCGGCTGAAGCGGCTGACCGACACCGACGGCACCGGCAACGTCTCGCCGCTCGGGGCCGCCGCGCTGGGACTGGCCGAGATCCGGTTCGACGGCCACCACTACGACTCCCGCCAGGACGGCTCCCTGGTCGTGATCGCCGAAGCCGCGCCCGCCGGTGGGCAGCCGGACAACGCGGCACTGGACGACGCGGCCGACGTCGCCGACGAGTTCCCGCCGCCCTGAACACAGGCACCCGATACGCTGGGAGCGACGCACGGAGAGGTGGCATGGGCGGCGAACGCGGTTGGCTGGACGTCCCGTACTCGGACAAGGACGAGGCGAAGGCCCTCGGCGCCCGATGGGATCCGCGGGCGAAGCGCTGGTACGCGCCGGGCTCACGCGGGAAGGATCTCCAGCGCTGGGCGGCGCTACCCGAGGTTCCGGACCTGCTGCCGGGCGAGGACCGCGCGTTCGGCTCCGGCTTGTTCGTCGACCTGGTCCCGCGCTCCTGTTGGTTCACCAACGTCCGCTCCTGTGTGGACCAGCGCGACTGGGAACGCCTGCGGCGTATGGTGATCCGCCGCGCGGGCGGGCGCTGCGAGGTCTGCGGGCGGGAGGAGGCGCGCGAGGAGCACCGGTGGTTGGAAGTGCACGAACGCTGGGCCTACGACGCCGCGAACCTCGTGCAGTCGCTTCGACGGCTGATCTGCCTGTGCACCGACTGCCACCAGGTCACCCACCTGGGTCTCGCGCAGGTCAACGGCCTACTGGAGCAGGCGCTGTCCCACCTGATGACGGTGACCGGACTGCCGGAGTCCACAGTGGAGGACCACGTGCACGCCGCGTTCGCCCGGTGGGAGGAGCGATCCCGGTCGTTCTGGACGCTGGATCTCGCCATGCTGACCGACGCGGGCGTCACGATCACCGGCGCACCGGCCGCCGCCGAACGGGACCTGCTGTCCCGGATCGACGCGCTCGTCGACGGCGAGCAACCGGGCTGACCGGCGCGGGACACGGGCGGGCTGACAGAATCGGGCCCATGCGCGCGAAGAACTGCCCCTGTGGCCTCGGTGAGCTCTACGCGGATTGCTGCGGCCGATTCCACGAGGGCGCCAAGACGGCACCGACGGCGGAGCTGCTGATGCGGTCGCGGTTCTGCGCGTTCGCCGTGGCCGACACCGGCTATCTGCTGCGCACCTGGCATTCGAGCACTCGCCCGCGGACGTTGTGGCTCGGCGACGAGCAGCGGTGGACCCGGCTCGAGATCCTCGGCAGGACCGGCGGCGGGCTGTTGCACACCGAGGGCACGGTCGAGTTCCGGGCGCACTACGTCCATCAGGGGCAGCCGGACCACATGCACGAGAACAGCAGTTTCGTCCGCGAAGACGGACAGTGGCTGTACGTGGAAGCCCTCGGCTGACAAACACGAGCCGTCTTTTGCCGTAACTTTCCCCGGCAAAAGGAGGAGACGTGGTTTCTCGAATTCGCTCACCCGTCTGGGCGGTTGACCGTCCGTGCCCTTTTGGATACTTTTTAGCACGCCCGCCGCGCCGATCACCTGAATTCGATTCGCCATTTCCGATGGCCCGTTTCGTTGCCCTCGCCGACGAGGTGTCCACTACAGGCCCACGAAATACTACAAACAATTCGACGAAGACCTGTCGAATCAGGAATTGCCGGCAGTCACCACGATCCGCACCACAAAAGGTGGACGGGATCGAGAACAGCGGGTTCCGGCCGCCTCTCGGAACCCGCTCTGCGCTCTTTCCGCCCGCCCTTGCCAGCCGTTCGGGCTTCCGCCTCGTCGCGGAAGCCCGAACGCGCGCCCCGCGTCTCAGCGCACGCCGAGACGCGGATTCACTTGAGCGTCGAAATCGATGCGATGGCCGTAGAGCCAGTCGAGCGTGCCGGGTTTGGCGAACCTCTTCATCATCGCCGGCATCAGCGCGTCCCGCAGCATCCTGGACACCCCGGTGGCGCTCTTGCCGCGGTTGATCTGCCGCGCGCCGTCATGGACCTTCTTCACCCTCGACTCCCGAAGCCGCTGGTAGGCCAGGAAAGCGGAATCTACGTCGGAGAAGTCGCGCAGGCAGCGAGCGAGCTCGACGGCGTCCTCGATCGCCAGCCCGGCGCCTTGCCCCGAGCTCAGGAGGTCACGTGCGCGGCGTCACCGATGAGCACCATGCGGTCGCGGGACCACCGCCGCGGCGCGGCCATCTGGTGCATCGTGATCCACTCGTAGCGGGCAGGAGACCCCTCGATCGCGCGAGCGGCGGGCGAGCTGTCAGCGGAGAAAAGCTTGACAAGCCGTCGTTTCCACTCCTCGCCACCGATCGCGTCGAGCTCGCCCGGGTGCCGTCAGCGAACTCGGCCGTCACCTGATCGCGCTGGTGACTGACGCCGACCAGGCGCTTGCCGTACTCGATCCGGACACCCCTGTCGAGCGCCTGCGCGGTGAGCGCGGCGTAGAGGTCGGCGCGCCGCAGGCTGACCGTGGTGGTGCCGTCGGACAACGGCGTGCCAGTGGCATCACCGCCCAGCAGCCTGCCGTCGCCAAGGTGCATGACGCCTCTGTCCAGCGGGTAGCCCACCTCCCGCACCGCTTTGTGCGCGTCGAGCTGCTGCAACGCCGAGAGCCCGTTCGTCGACAGGGCCAGCCCGGAGCCCACACCGTGCGCGGCGACCGCGTACGCCTCGTGGACGACCGCCTCCATGCCCACCTGTCTCAGCGCCATCGCCACGACCGGCCCGGCGACCCCGCCACCGATGACCAATGCCTTCTTCATCGTCTTCCTCCCCCAGGTATATCTCTCAGATATTCATTATCTTAGCTAATGAGATACTCGTGTCACGTCCAATCGGACACAAGGCCTGCCGAGGACTGTCCCCGCGACGGCGAGGCGGCTACTATCCCGTAATTGTTAGGAAAGTTGCTTAACAATCAGCCAGGTTCCCCGCCGCCGTGTGCCCGAGGAGGCGCGCTCGTGAGTTTTCGGCAGAGAAGATCCCGGATCCCCCTCCGGCTCCTGACCACCACGGCGCTCGCCGCCGCGGTCTGCGCGGTGGCGGGCGGTCCTGCGGCCACCGGTCAGGAATCGGCCCACGCCTCGCTGTCCGTCACCGACGCGGCGGGCACGGCCACCCCGATCCCCGGCTACCTCATCCAGACCTCGGCGGGGGTGAGTGACGACTCCGCGGTCTCCAAGCCCGGCTTCCCGACCACCGGCTGGTACCCCGTTTCTTCGCGCTCCACCGTGTACGCGGGCCTGCTGCAGAACAACAAGTACCCGGACCCCTTCTACTCCGACCGGATGAAGAACGTCCCGAAGGCGGACTTCACGGTCCCCTGGTGGTACCGCACCGACCTCACCGTCGACGACACCGCGTCACGCACCTACCTCGACTTCAGCGGCGTGCTGTCGAAGGCCGACGTCTGGGTGAACGGCACGCGAGTCGCGACGAAGGACGAGGTCAACGGCGCCTACACCCGCCACGACCTCGACGTCACCGCGCAGGTGCACGCGGGCGCCAACAGTGTGGCGTTCAAGGTCTACCCGAACAACCCGGAGAAGGACCTCTCCATGGGCTGGATCGACTGGGCGCAGACCCCGCCGGACCAGAACATGGGCATCGTGCGGGACGTGCTCGTGCGCCGCAGCGGCGCGGTCGCGCTGCGCGGGGCGCACGTGGTCACGAAACTCGCGCTGCCGTCGCTGAACCACGCGGACCTCACGGTCAAGGCCGACGTCCGCAACGACTCGGCGAGCGCGGTGTCCGCGACCGTGTCGGGCACGGTGGCGGGCACCCCGATCAGCCAGACCGTTTCGCTGGCGGCCAAGGAGAAGAAGACCGTCACCTTCGGCTCGGTCGGCGTCGACAACCCGAACGTCTGGTGGCCCGCCGGGATGGGCGGGCAGTCGCTCTACAACCTCGATCTCACCGCTTCGGTGTCCGGTGCCGCTTCGGACGTGTCACACACGAAGTTCGGCGTGCGGGACATCAAGGCGCCGCTGAACTCCAGCGGCGGGCGGCAGTACAGCATCAACGGACGCCCGCTGCTGATCCGCGGCGGCGGCTGGTCCCCCGACCTTTTCCTTCGGTGGGAACAGAAGTACGTGTCCGACAAGCTGAAGTACGTCAAGGACCTCGGGCTGAACACCGTGCGCCTGGAAGGGCACATCGAGCCCGACGAGTTCTTCGATCTCGCCGACCAGTACGGCATCCTGACGATGCCCGGCTGGGAATGCTGCGACAAGTGGGAGGGCCAGGTCAACGGCAGCGAGAAGGGTGACCCGTGGACAGCAGCGGACTACCCGATCGCGAAGGCGTCGATGACCGGCGAGGCCGAGCGCCTGCGCAACCACCCGAGCGTCATCTCGTTCCACATAGGCAGTGACTTCGCGCCCGACGCGACCATCGAGAAGGGCTACCTCGACGCGCTGAACGCCGCCGACTGGCCCGCCCCGGTGATCTCGGCGGCTTCGGCGAAGTCCTCGCCACAGCTGGGCAAGTCCGGCATGAAGATGAACGGCCCGTACGACTGGGTCCCGCCGAACTACTGGTACGACAAGGCACACGACGTCAGCGGCGGCGCGTGGAACTTCAACTCGGAGACCAGTGCGGGCCCGGACATCCCGACCATGGACACGCTCCAGCGGATGATGTCCGCAAGCGAGCTCGACACGCTGTGGAAGAGCCCTTCGGCAACGCAGTACCACCGGTCCTCTTCGGACACATTCTCGAACCTGAAGATCTACGGCGAGGCCCTTTCCGGCCGTTACGGCGCGCCGTCGAACCTCGCCGACTACGTCCGCAAGGCGCAGCTGGCGCAGTACGAGAACGTGCGGGCGGAGTTCGAGTCGCACGCCAGGAACTACTCCGACAGCTCGAACCCGTCGACCGGGCTGATCTACTGGATGCTCAACAGCGGCTGGACTTCGTTGCACTGGCAGCTGTTCGACACCTACCTGGACCAGAACGGCGCGTACTACGGCGCGAAGAAGGCCAACGAGCCGCTGCACATCCAGTACTCGTACGACAACAAGTCCGTGGTCGTGGTGAACTCCAATCACGACACCGCGAGCGGCCTCACCGCCACGGTGAAGCTGTTCAGCACCGACGGCACGCAGAAGTTCACCCAGACCAAGACCGGTGTGACGATCGCGGGTGACGGTGCGAAGACCACCGCGGTGACCATTCCGTCGGTCTCCGGGCTGTCCACGACGTACCTGGCGAAACTGGTGCTCACCGACTCGTCCGGCAAGGAGGTCAGCCGCAACGTCTACTGGCTGTCCACCAAGTCCGACACGATGGACTGGGCCAACAACGACTGGTACTACGTGCCGACGACCAGCTACGGCGACCTGTCCGGACTCACCAACCTGGCCCAGGTCAACGTCGGCACCATCGCCGGCTCGACCAGCTCGGCCGAAGGCAACACGACCACCACGGTCACGTTGAAGAACAACTCGACCGGCAAGGTCCCGGCGTTCTACGTCGACACGCACGTGGTCGGCGCGAACGGCGCGCCGGTCCTGCCGATCCAGTGGAACGACAACGCGGTCAGCCTGTGGCCGGGCGAGTCGACCACGCTCACCGCGACGTACCGCACGGCCGACCTCAAGGGCGCTTCGCCGTCCGTGCGGGTGTCCGGGTGGAACACCGGGACACAGACCGTCCCGGCCGGTGGTGACAGCGGCGACCAGCAGCCGCCGTCGGTACCGTCGAACCTGCGCAGCACCGGCGTCACGGCGAACAGCGTGTCGCTGGCCTGGGACGCCTCGACCGACAACGTCGGCGTGGCGGGTTACGACGTCACCGCCAACGGCGCGGCGTCGAGCAGTGTCACCGGCACGACGGCGACGGCTTCCGGGCTCACCGCGGGCACGGCGTACACGTTCACGGTCCGGGCGCGCGACGCGGCGGGCAACCCGTCCGGACCGAGCAACCAGCTGACCGTGAGCACCACCGGCGGCAGTGGCACACCGGTGGACTACGAGGCGGAGAACGGCGTCATCGGCCAGGGCGTCGTCGAGTCCAACCACGCCGGGTACAGCGGCACCGGGTTCGTCAACTACGACAACACGGTCGGCAGCTCGGTCGAGTTCACGGTGAACGCGGCCGGTGCGGGTGCGGCCGACGTGGTGCTGCGGTACGCCAACGGGACGACGGCGAACCGGCCGATGGACATCTCGGTCAACGGCACGGTCGTCTCGGCGGGCCAGGCGTTCGCCGGAACGGGTGACTGGACCACCTGGGCGACCAAGACGGTCCGCGTGAACCTCGTGGCGGGGGTGAACAAGATCAAGACCGTCGCCACCACAGCCAACGGCGGCCCGAATCTGGACCGGATCACCTTGTAACGCCTGGTGTCATGAAAGGGTCTTTCAGGGCAAAAAGTGTCCTGAAAGACCCTTTCATGACACCAGGGACCCGAGGGCTCAGCGCCAGAGGAGGCGCTCTGGCTGGGCGGGATCGTCGACCACCGTGCTGACGTCGTCGAAGAGCATGGTCGTGCGGGCGGGCGGGTCGTATGGCGCCCAGCCGGGGTCGCCCGTGGTGACGAACCGGACCCACGCCGAGTGCATCTCGGTCGCCATCGCCTGCAGCCGCGCGCGGTCCGGTTTGACGGCGGCGAACAGGAAGCGCCAGTTCGGGTTGTCCAGGTCGTCGAACATCAGCAGCAGGTCGAGCCCGTGCGGGGCGCCCATGCCGCGGCCGCGCGGGTTGATCCGCCAGTCCAGCCGGTACATCCAGACGTCGCCGCCCGCCGCGTGCTGCGCTTCGGCGAACCGGATCGCCGGGAGCCACCAGTCCCCCGCGGTCAGCGCGTGGTCCCGGACCTGCTGCGCGGGCCAGTCCGGGAGCAGTTCGCGGTACGCGGCCGTCGCCTTCTCGGTCGCCGCGGTGTCGAGCATGGTCGAACCGGTGCCGAGCAGGTTGGCGCCGCCACTCTGCAGCATGGTGAACAGGTCCTGCTCGTCGGCCGTGGTGCCGATCAGCAGCGGGATCCCCGCCGCGACTCCCGCGGCCACCGCGTCGCCAGGACGCTGCGGGAGCACGTCGCCGTCGAGCACCACCCGGTAGGTGACGAGCGTGCCGGACGCCCTCGCGACCCGTTGCTGCGCCTCGAGAATCCGCTTCACCGGCAGGTCCGCAAGCCCGTCCGGAGCGACGTCCAGCTCGCTCAGCACAGCGGCCGCGACGCGGGTCGCCTCCTCAGGAGTGTGGACGACAGACCCGACTCCTGTACCGCTCTGCACCACAGCCTGCGCGAAGAGTCCCTTCGCGGCGGGAACCGTGAGCAGCGTCCCGACCGTGCGGCCGCCGTTGGACTGCCCGGCCAGGGTCACCCGCGCCGAATCGCCGCCGAACGCGGCCACGTTGCCGCGCACCCAGCGCAGCGCCGCGACCTGGTCCAGCACCGAGACGTTGTCGTCGGCGACGCCGGGCAGGTAAAGCATGCCGAGCACCCCGAGCCGGTACGCGAGGGTCACCACGACAACCCCGTGCTCGGCGAACCGCTCCGGGTTGAACTGGTGCGGCGAGCCCATCACGCCACCCCCGCCGTGGATCCACACCAGCACCGGATGCGGGCCGGGCGTCGCGGGAGCGTAAACGTTGAGGTAGAGGCAATCCTCGTCGCCGACGTATCCGTGCCCGCTGATCTCCGGCTGCGGGGCCTTGGCTGCGAGCTTCCCGGCGTCCCGCACCCCCGTCCAGGAGGCGGGCGGACGCGGTGCACGGAACCGCAGCCCGCCCACCGGCGGCGCGGCGTACGGCACGCCAAGGAACCTCCGGACACCGTCGCGTTCGACGCCCCGTAGCACGCCGTCGCCGATCTCGGCCATGGTCTTCACCTGCCCAGGTTAAGCGTCGCGGATAAAGGGCGATCATGGGCGTCGACGACGCCGTTGCCCCGACTCCCTTTCGATCTCAGCGACCGGGGGTCCGGGGTGGGTCGTGTGCGGTGTTGCGGATGGGTCTTCGCTCCGGGTCCAGCCACCCAGGCGGGATCCATTCGATGATTCCGTTACGCAACCGCATATCCCACCCGCCATGGTGGAGTAGGTGGTGATGCCTCTCGCAGGCGAGCCCGAGATTGACGATATCCGTCGGACCCCCAACACCACCAGGGTCACTCCAATACACAATGTGGTGTGGCGTTGCCCATTTCGGGCCTCGTGAACACCCCGGACCGGTACACCCACGATCCCGAATGATCAACGCCCGGCGTTGCGCCGGAGTCGCCGTCCGCACCGCGCGGCCCAGGTCGAGGACTTCACTCGCACCGTTCAGTACTGCCGGTACGGCTTTCGCGTCGCAGCACATCCGCCGCACCTGACTCACACTCAACGCACCGTATCCGTCGAGCATGACTATGCCTGCGCGGCGTTCCAGCTCCTCCAGTCCGATCGTCACCGTCACGACGGCCCGTTCACCGGCCTTGACGGGCAGGTCGGGGGAGCGGGCGGCGAGGTCGAAGATCGCCGCCAGCGCGTCACCGTGGCGCTGCGCCGCCGTCCGCGGATCCCGGTTACCGAACGCATCGACCGGGTCAGGCTTCGCCAACGGAATCAGCATGTTCTCGGCGAAATGCCCGGCCTCAGGATCAAACTCGCCGGAGTACTTCATCCGCCCATCCCGCGTGAACGAGTAGCGAAACTCGCGGTGGGGACGGGACAGGTCCCGCTCACGATCCTCCGGCTTCTTGTCCAGCACATCCCAGTACCCCAGCACCCGCCGCCCGACCTTCCGGACGGTGGCGGGGATCGCCTGCTGCGACAACTCGACCAGGGTGGCCTCGTGCGCCGCGACCTCCTCCACCGACACTGAGTCCGGAGCCTGCGAGAGGACGTGTTCGATCTCGTGGGCGTGTTCCCGGTTGATCTCGCCGGACTCCAACGCCTTCCGCATCAACGGAAGCACCGCAGTAGCCTGAGCAACACGAGCGGAAGCTTCCCTCTTCGACACCCGCAACGACAACGCCAACATCGTCGCCGTATCACGGAAACCCTTCTCCACACACAAACCGCGCTTGTCGATGTCGCCGACGAGATCCAGCATCCGCGCATACACACGACACAAATCCCGCTCGACAGCAAGAAGCCCAGCAGTCAACTCCCCATCGGAAAGCTGCCACACCGGCATCATCTCATCAACACTCACACCCTCACTCTACCCGAACATCTGTTCGAATCACCACCCGTTCAGGTACGACTAGCCACCTTTTTTCCGGCACCAGAATCCCCTACACAACAACGAAAACGAACGAACGCATCCCGCTGGGCGACCGCAAGCGAGCCGCCCCCGGTCGTCCCGCGACTAACACTCGCTATCCGGCGACACCTCACGGACCATCGCTCGCCCCTGCACGTACGGGCCGTCGCCGCGGCCACCCGTCCTCACCAAAAGATCCTGAACAGTAGAGGTTCACCCGACGTTCTCCCGGAAGTCCTCGACATCGCTAGCGGAACAGCCACCCCTCTGGGCAGGGAGTCTTGTGCGTCAGACTTTCTGGCAGAGTTTCGAGGTTGCTCCATGACAGGGAGTTCGATCTTGAGCAGGAGCAACGACCCGGTGCCGGTCGACACGCGGCTGCAACTGATGGAAGCCGCCGCCGAACCCTTTCGGCGCCACAAAGCGGGCTCCGGGAAGACCACCACCCGGCCTTCCCAGAGCCCGCCCCGACAACTACGAACCCGCGGGCCAGGGCACCTGCGAGGACTTGTAGTAGTTGATGCCGAGCAGCTTCCACAATGGACCCTGGGCCGCGAGCCGCTTGCCGAACGCCGTCCAGTCGTGCGTGCTCTGCGGCGACCAGCCGAGTTCGGCGATCGCGGACAGGCGCGGGAACGCCAGGTACTCGAGGTCCGCACTCGTCCTCAGCGTCTCCGTCCACAGTGGAGCATCGACGCCGAGCACCGCGGACTCGGGGACCCCGCTGAGGTAGGCGCCCGGGTTCCAGTCGTAGGACTTCCTCACCTCGGTGAGGCCCGCCCAGTCCTGGCCGAGGGTGGTACTGCTGTTGTACTTCATGTCGAGATAGGCGTGATTGGCGGGCGAGAACACGATCTTCGCGCCGTTCTTCGCCGCCGCGGCCACCGCACTGTCGCTCGTGGTGGTGTCCCAGAACTGGGCTACGGTCGAGGCGAGCGGGGTCGCGTTGACGATCTCGTGCCAGCCGATCGCGCTCTTGCCGTGCGAGGCGGTGATCTGCTGGACGCGGTTCATGAACGTCTCGTAGTCGGCCGGTTTCGTCGACTGCGCCTCGTCCCCGCCGAGGTGCAGGTACGGGCCGGGGGTCAGTGCGGCGAGCTGCCCGATCACCGCGTCGAGGAACTGGTAGGTGACCTCTTTGGACGTACACAGTGTACTGAAGCCTACGTCCGTGCCGGTGTACAAGGCCGGAGCCTTGCCGTCACAGTTTAGCTGCGCGTACGACGCGAGCGCCGCGTTGGTGTGGCCCGGCAGGTCGATCTCCGGGATCACCGTGATGTACCGCTGCTGCGCGTAGGCGACGATGTCGGCGTACTGCGCCTGCGTGTAGTAGCCGCCCGCGCCGCCGCCGACCTGCGTGCTGCCGCCGTAGGTCGCCATCCGTTCCCAGCCGTTGATCATGATCCGCCAGCCCTGATCATCGGCCAGGTGCAGGTGGAAGGTGTTGATCTTGTACCGGGCGAGCTGGTCGAGGTACCGCTTCACCTGGTCGACGGTGAAGAAGTGCCGGGCGACGTCGAGCATCGCGCTGCGGAACCCGAAGCTCGGGTGGTCGACGATCTGCCCGCCCGACACCGTCCCCGGGGGCAGCAGCCGAAGCAACGTCTGGACCCCGGCGAACAGCCCGGCGGCCTTCAGCGCGCGGATCGTGACGCCGGAAGCGGTGATGTCGAGCTGGTAGCCCTGCTCCCCCGCACTCGGCGGCGCGCCGGACAGCAGCAGCGCGATCCCCGCCGCGCCGGTTCCGGGCGCGTGGACCGGGATCGTGTAGCCGGTGGACCTGCGCAGGATGGCAGCCAGGTAGTCGCCGACACCGGTGACGCCGGTGTCGGCGATCCCCACCCCAGCGGCGAGGGTGTACGTCACGCCGCTCACGGGCGTCGCGACGGGGACGACACTGCTGAACGGGATCGGCGGGCTCGCCGCCGACACCGGTGGCCGGGAGCAGTGCCGCCACCCGTACGACGGCGAGTCCTCCCAGTATCCGGGCACGCCGGGGCCGCGCCTTCTGCGTTGCCAGGTAAATCCTCCGTGGAACTCGACGGTTCTCGACAGGGCCACGCAAGGAATGGCGGCGTCCCTCCTTGTGCGGTTCTGATTGAACCAGAAGAACGGCCCCTCGAACCATGCCGCGGCGCGGCGGGTGATGATGGGCCCGTGCACATAGCGGCGGAGATAGTGGCACTGGTGGTGGCGGTCCTCCTGGTGACCGCGGTGGCGCGGCGGCTCGACCTGTCGGCCCCGCTCTGCCTGATCGTCGTCGGCGTCGGCGCTTCGTACGTCCCCGGCGTCCCCGAATACCAGCTCGACCCCGAAGTCGTCCTGCTCGGTCTGCTCCCGCCACTGCTCTACGCGACGGCGATCCGGACCTCACTGATCGACTTCCGGCGCATCCGTGGCCCGATCGCGCTGCTGTCGGTCGGCCTGGTCATCTTCACCACGTTCGGCGTGGGCCTGGTCGCCTGGCTGGTCGTCCCCGGGCTGTCACTGGCCGCCGGTATCGCGATCGGCGCGGTCGTCGCTCCCCCGGACGCCGTCGCCGCCACCGCGGTGGCCCGCCGAGTCGGCCTGCCGCGCAAGGTGGTCCGGCTGCTGGAGGGCGAGAGCCTGTTCAACGACGCGGCCGCACTGGTCGCGCTGAAGACGGCAGTCGCCGCCATCGCGGGCTCGGTGAGCGTCTGGGAGGCGGGCGGCGACTTCCTGCTGGCCGCGGGCGGCGGGATCGCGATCGGGCTGATCGTCGGGTTCGCCTGCGCGATGATCCGGACCAAGCTGGACGAACCCGCGACCGACACCGCCCTGTCGCTCGTGGTGCCGTTCATCGCCTACATCCCGGCGGAGGCGATCCACGGTTCCGGGGTGCTGGCGGTGGTCATCTCCGGGCTGATCCTCGGGCACAAGGCGCCGAGCATGCTCTCGGGCGCGTCCCGGCTGGCCAGCAGGCTGAACTGGCAGACCATCCAGTTCCTGCTGGAGAACATGGTCTTCCTGCTGATCGGGCTGCAGGTGCGCCGGATCCTCGAAGAGGTCGGCCGCAGCGGACTGGGCTTCTTCACCCTCGCCGGGATCTGCGCGGCCGTGCTCGCCGCGACGATCATGACGCGCATCCTCTGGATGGCGGGCATCGGGCTGACCAAACGGCTTCTCGGGCAGCGCAGCTGGCCGTGGTCGTACTCGGCGGTGATTTCCTGGGCGGGGATGCGCGGGGTGGTCACGCTGGCCGCCGCGTTCGTGCTCCCGGCGGACACCCCGCAACGCGCGGTGCTCGTGCTGATCGCGTTCGTCGTCGTGGCGGGCACCCTCGGCTTGCACGGGACGACGTTGCCGCTGCTGGTGCGGCGCCTGAAACTGCCGGCGCCCGACCCGGCGGAGGACGCCCTGCAGGAGGCGGCGGTGCTCAACGACATGACGCGCCTGGCCCTGGCCAAACTCGAGGAGATCAAACGGCCAGAGGACCCGCCCGAGGTGATCGAGCGGCTGCGGGACAGGCTGCAGCACCGCGCGGACTCGGCTTGGGAGCAGCTCGGCAGGCAAAGCGCGTTGCAGGAGACGCCGAGCGACGCCTACCGGCGGCTGCGGCTGCAGCTGATGGAGGTCGAACGCGCGAAGTTCCTCAAGGCGCGCGACCACGGAACGGCCGACGACGACGTGCTGCGCCGCATCCTGGAACGGCTCGACATCGAGGAGTCGATGCTCGACCGCGACGAGCAGGACCTGCCCTCCGTCGACCGCGAGCTGCGCACCCCGGCGGCGACGGCCCGCTCCTGCAAGCACCTCGACAAGGACTGGCCCGAGACCGAACCGAGCGCGAAGGACAGCTGCCAGGAGTGCGTCGACGAGGGCTCGACGTGGGTCCACCTGCGGATGTGCCTCAAGTGCGGGCACGTCGCCTGCTGTGACTCGTCGCCGAAGCAGCACTCGACGCGGCACTTCCACGACAGCCTGCACCCGGTGATGCGCAGCTACGAACCCGGCGAAACCTGGCGTTGGTGCTTCGTCGACAAACAGCTCGGGTGAGGCAGGTAGTTTCAGGGGCATGAGCACCCCAGCAAAGGAGATCGAGTACCGGCAGCACCGGTTCTCCCCGCTCCCCGGCGCCACCGAGATCTTCCTCGTCCGCCACGGCGAGTCCGCCCCCGCGCGGGAAAGCACGCCGTTCCCGATGGTGGACGGCCAGGCCGACCCCGACCTCGCCGTCGAGGGCCGCGACCACGCCGAGCGCGTGGGCGCCCGGCTGGCAGGCGAGCGGCTCGAGGCGCTCTACGTGACGACGTTGCGCCGTACGGTCCAGACCGCCGCCCCGCTCGCCGCGAAGCTCGGCCTCACCCCCGAGGTCGAGCCCGGCCTGCGGGAGATCCACCTCGGCGACTGGGAGGGCGGACTGTTCCGCAAGCACACCGCCGAAGGGCACCCGATCGCCCAGCAGCTGTTCGAGAAGCAGCGCTGGGACGTCATCCCCGGCGCGGAGGCCAACGAGGACTTCGCCGCCCGCGTGCGCGCGGCGATCAGCCGGATCGCGGCCGCGCACCCCGATCAGCGAGTGGCGGCGTTCACCCACGGCGGAGTGATCGGCGAGGTGTTCGCGCAGGCGAGCGCCGGGCAGCCCTTCGCGTTCCTCGGCGCTGACAACGGCTCGATCTCACACCTGGTGGTGCTCGGCGACAGCTGGACCATCCGCCGCTTCAACGACACCTCCCACCTGGAGAACCCGTTCGGCTGAGGTACGTCTCTTCACGAGGTCTGGCCTGGTGAAGGGCGCTTTCGCCAGGTCCACCGCGGGGCAGGTCCACTTCGGCTGATCCGGCCGGAAGCCACCAGCTGCACCGCGACCAGCACCGAGACGGACTCGGCGGCGAGCAGGCCGATCAGCACCAGCACCTGGGTCACCCCGGCCTGCAGCGGGCCGGCGCCGCCGAGCAGCACGCCGACGTAGGCGCCCGGCAACGTCACCAACCCGACCGTCCGGGTCTGGTCCAGCGCCGGGATGAGCGCCTGGCCCGCCGACGGGCGGCAGATCTCCAGCGCGGCGGGCCTGGGCAGGAAGCCGAGCGCGAGTGCCGCCTCGTACTCGCCGTTGCGGGCCTTCAGCTCGTCCAGCGCGCGCCGCGAGGCCTGCGAGTTCGCGCTCATCGCGCCGCCGATGACGATGCCCGCGATCGGCACCACGGCGATCGGCTTCCACGGCACGACCCCGGCGGCGAGCACCAGCCCGAGCACGGGCACGACACCGGCCCCGAGCGCCAGCGCGACCCAGTGCGCCCGCACCGCCACCCCGATCCGCCGGGCGGAGGTGAGAGCCGCGATCGAGAACATGACCAGCACGAACAGCCCGGTCAGCCAGCCCGATCGCAGGATCGCGGTGATCACCAGCGACACCGCGGCCAGCTGCGCGACCGCGCGCACCGCGGCCAGCACCACCGCGCGGCCCTGTCCCAGCCTGCCGAAGTGCACCACGGCGGCGCCGAACAGGGTGAGCACGGCCAGCACCACGAACAGCACCGGCCCGAAGGCGATCGCAGCGTCGGTCACGGAGGTGATCGTGCCCCACCGAGCGGTGACCGCCGTCTTGACTGCCCCTGAAGGCCACCGACCACGGCGTGGTCACCTCGGTCTGCTGCACGAGGTCCGAGCCCTGGGCCACGTAGGTGACGTTGTGCGCGCCCGCGTCCCCGACGAGCCGGTAGGCGACGTCGTGGCTGACCATCTTGGCCACTTGGGAGACCGGCTCGGCCAGCGGCGACTGCCCGGCGGGCGCGCTGTGGGCCGCCTGCGGCCGGGACGTCTTGGGCATGACGTACATCGCCACGGTGACCGCGACCGCGAAGACGCCGAACACGACCACAACGCTGCCCAGGGACTTCAAGCCACCAGTGGCACCCCGGCCGGATGCCGTCGCCGATGGGGTCGCGGTCGGAACACTCATAGGAGAGTTCTTCTCTCGTTCGAGCGCACTCCCGTCGAGTACGTCGACTACTTCTCGCCAAAACGTGACTCCGCGTTAGCCGCTCCGGCCAAGATATCCAACATTCACCCTTTTGGGTGCCCTGGACCAGTAAGCGCAGGTCAGTACGTTCCGCCCAGTGCGCCGAGCCGATCACCGTCCGTACACATCGGACTCGAGCAGCTGCTCACCTGATCTTTCCCGTTCTGTCGGACCACGCGGGCATGATGTCGCCATGTACACCGAGACCGCCGCCCCCGCCGGGTTGCGGTCCGTCGTGCGCTGCCGGTGGCGCTCGGTGGAGGACGCCCCGAAGCGAATAGTCCCCGACGGCTGCCTGGACCTGGTGGCAGGCGCGGGCGAGGTGTTCGTCGCCGGGCCGGACACGGCCGCCTGGACCTCGGTGGCCGGGCCCGGCGTCGTCCAGCGCGGGCTCCGGTTCGTGCCGGGGCAGGCGTCGCGCGTGCTGGGCGTCGCGGCCGACGAGCTGCGGGACGAGCGAGTGCCGCTGCGGGATCTCTGGGGAAGGCACCAAGAAGAGCGGCTGCTGGCCGGGGCTGTTTCCCTGACGGACCTGGTGGTCGAGCATTGGGATCCCGGCGCCGAGCCGGATCGGGCGGTGGCCGAACTGCTCGCGCGGCTCCACAACGGGGCGCCGCGCGTGCGGGCGGCGATGGGACAGCTCGCGGTGAGCGAGCGGCAGCTGCGACGGCGGTTCACCCAGGCCGTCGGGTACGGCCCGGCGACGTACCTGCGCGTCGCCCGCCTGCAGCGCGCGATCGCGCTGGCCCCGCGCACCCCTGGCCTCGCCTCGCTCGCCGCGGCGGCGGGGTACGCCGACCAGGCCCACCTCAGCCGGGACTGCCGCGAGCTGACCGGCCTCACCCCGCGCTCGTTCTTCCCTCGCTGACGCGGTCGGCGTCCCGCTCGGCGGCGGACATGACCTCGTCGGTCACCCCTCGCAGGCCGGCGAGCACGGCGAGCGCCAGCACCCCCATGACGGCGAACATCGCCCGCAGCCCGAAAAGCTGCGCCAGCAGGCCGCCCGCGGCGGCTCCCAGCGGCCTGGTGCCCCAGGAGACCAGGCGGAACGCGCTGCTGAGCCTGCCGAGCAGCCGGTCGGGGGTGATCCGCTGCCGCAGCGAAACCACCACGACGTTCGACACGATGATCCCGGCCCCGCCGACGAAGAACACCGCACCGATCAGGATCGGATTCGCGGTCAGCGCGGGGATCCCGAACGGCAGCACCCCGCACCCGAAGGACAGCGCCAGGGTCCGGGCCCTGCCGAGCCGCCGCTCGACGCGCTCCGCGACGAACGAGCCGCACAAACTCCCCGCGGCGAACATGGTCAGCAGGACACCGAAAGCCGCTTCCGACAACCCCATCGCGGACGCGGGCCCGACGGCGTACAGCACGAAGACCGTCAGCGTCGCACTGCTGGCGAAGTTGAACACCCCGCCCATCATCGCGAAGATCCGCAAAAGCCTGTTGTGCCAAAGGAAACGCAGTCCCTCCACGATTTCGGAACGCAGCGTGGTGCGACGGTCCCGCTCGACCCGGAACGAGCCGCGCACGAGCAGCAGCCCCACCACCGCGACCACCCACAGCGCCACGGGCACCGCGAAAGCGAGGGCAACCCCCGCGGAGACCAGGAAACCGGCCAGCGGCGGCCCGGCGAACTCGCTGGCCATCAGCTCCGCCGCGTACAGCCGCCCGTTGGCCCGCGGCAGCCGATCGCGCCGCACGATCTGCGGGACGATCGACTGCGCCGAGGTGTCGTAGATCGTCTCCGCAACGCCGACACAGATCGCGATGCCGTAGAGGGCCCAGATCGACCCGGTGCCGAGCAGCACCCAGAGCACCAGCACGGCGACCAGCGAGGCCCTGGCGATATTCGCCCCGAGCATCGCCCGGCGCCGGTCCAGCCGGTCGACCAGCGCGCCCACCGGGAGTGCGAACAGCAGCCACGGCAGCGTGAAGGCGAACCCCAGCCCGGCGATCAACGCCGGGGACCGGGTGAACCCGACGGCCACCAGCGGCAGCGCCACCTTCAGGCTCCCGTCCGCCAGGCTCGACAACCCCGCGGCGGTCCACAGCCGCCTGTAGGCGTTTCCCAGCGAAGCGTTCGGCATTGATGGAGGATTACACATCGATGGAGAAAACTCCATCGATGTGTCGGAACTCAACCGATGGACTACGCTCCGGGCATGGACGAGCAGGGGGCCGGACGACGGCAGCGGCGCGCGGCGACGGTCGCCGAGTCGAAAGCGCTCGGGCATCCGCTTCGCGTGCGCATCCTCAGCCTGTGCACACGCCAGGAGCTGACCAACAAAGAGCTGGCCGACCGCCTCGACCGCGACCCCGGCACGGTGCTCTATCACGTCCGCCAGCTGATCGGCGCGGGTCTGCTGAAGCAGGCGCCCGTGCGCACCGGCGAAAGCGGTGCCCTCGAGAAGCCCTACCGGTCCGCGATGCACACCTGGTGGCTGGACGGACCGCTCAACGACGCCGACCCCGAGACCAGGTTCGCTCCCGTCGAGGCGTTCCAGGAGGAGCTGCGCGAGGCGGGTCCGGAGTCCGTCCGGCTCTACGAGCGGCTCGCGCTGCACCTGTCCCCCGCCGACGTCGCCGAGCTGGACCGCCGCATCCTGACCATCCTCGACGAGTACGTCGAGACCGACGACCAGCGCCTCGGCCAGCCCCTGCTCAGCGGCATCTTCCTGCTGCACGAGTTCAAGCGGGATCCAGCTCCGGAATGAGCCCCCCGATCAGCCGGATGCTCTTGAGCACCTCATCGTGCCCGATGCCGCCGATCTGCTGCAGGCACATCATCCGGTCGATGCCGAGCTCGGCGTAGGCCTGGAGCTTCTTGCGGCAGGTGTCCTGGCTGCCGACGATCAGCGAGTCCTGCGCGCTCAGCACGGTGAAGATCTCGTCGTCCGCGACCTGTTCGCCCTGCAGGATCCGGCCGATCAGCAGCTTGGCCTCGCTCGGCGGGTCGTTCGCCTCGCCGCGCAGGAAGTCGCCGGTGAGGCCGCCGCCGTCCGGCGCGTCGATGAGCCGCTGCTGCGTCCGCGTCAACCGCACGAACTCGCTGGCGGCCTCGAAGAAGGTCAACGCCGTGACGGTGTACCAGGCCGCTGCCGCCGCGGCGCCGTTGAGCATCGCCTCCTCGTCGGTGTCGGCGCAGTGCACGAAGGTGAAGAACCCGACCTGGTTGTTCACGAACGCGCCCACCGGTTCCGTGCACCGCTCGGCCGCCGCGCGGTACAACCCGATCATCCGGCTCGCTCGCTCCAGCGACTCCCACATGGTCGTCCCCAGCACCCCAACCCCGCGCTTGCCCGCGTCCTCAAAGGACGCCGGGCTCGCCGCCGCCTGCCACAGCGGCGGGTGCGGCCGCTGCAGCGGTTTGGGCGAGATCGGCACGTCGTCGATCCGGTAAGTCGCGCTGTGGTGGGAAAACCGGTCCGAGGTCCACATCTTCGGCAGCATCTCGAAGGCCTGCTGCGTCTCGGCGCGCGCGTCGTCCGGGTCGATGCCGAACAGGCGCCACTCCGGGATCGTGGACCGGGTCAGGCCGAGCTCGACCCGGCCGCCGCTGAGGTGATCGAGCGTCGCCGCCCGCTCGGCCACCCGGATCGGGTGGTTGAACCGGCCGGGGGCGAGCACGGCGGAGTGCCCGAGCCGGATCCGGCTGGTGCGCTGGGAAAGGGCCGCGAGCATCAGCTCCGGTGCCGAGGAGAGACTGAACTCGCCCGCCCCGTGGTGCTCGACCTGCCACCAGCATCCGTAGCCGAGTTCGTCCGCGAGCACGGCCTGCTCGATGGCCTGGGCGAACCGGACCTGTTCGTGGTCCTCGCTCCACGGCCGGGGGTTCTGGATCTCGTTGAACAGGTCGACTTTCATCGCTGAGCCTCCGTCTGATCCACCGCGCACGGGCACCACACCGGTGAATCAGTCCGTTTGAGCGACGAGTCCGTTACCGAGGTCGCACGATTGGCCGAACCCGTCAGGCCGCGGGACCGTCCCACGACCACCGCGGCACAGCCAGGTCCGCCGGAACGTCCTCGCGCAGCGGATGGGCCAGCACCCCGTCCACCGCCCATTCCATGTAGGCACGCAGGGCCGCGCGGAACTCGGGATCGGCCGGGAGCCCGGCATCGTCGGCCGCCAGCACGAAGCAGTCGACGAACCGGCGGCCCAGGTCGCTCATGTCCCCGTTGCCCGCGTGCATGACCAGCATCGCGGACTGGTCGCCGCAGTCGCGCGAGTAGCCGGGCGGCCCGCCCAGTGCCTCCGCCCAGTAGGCGGCCAGCCGTTCGACGTGCCGGGGATGCTGCCCAGGATGGGAAAACGGGTGGTTCAGCTCGGGATCCCGAAGACACCGCGAGTGATGCGCCGCGGCCAGCGCGAGAAACGCGGGCTCGCCGCCGGCGAACTCGAACAGGGTGGGTCGCATGCGGGAAGCGTGGCACAGCGGAGAGGTAATCGCCACCTGCCCTAACCCCGGGGCCGGGACCTTGTCAAGCATGCGTCCCGCATTTCTTACCGGGCCTCGCCACCGCAGAATGGTCAAGCACCACAAAAGAAACTGGGGGAATCCGATGTCCGAACGCGCCGAACGCTCCTCGTGGTCGAAGGTGCTCTACGCGATCACGCTCCTGTGGGTGCTGGCCACCCTTCTTCAGCTGAGCGTCTGGACGCTCGTCTGCGTGATCAGCTGGCACTTCGTCAACCCGTGGTGGCTGTGGACCGCCGCGATCGGCGGCCTCGTGGTCGCCGGGCCGCACCGGATCGGCCGCCACCCCGTAACGCAGTAGTCCGTGAAGGCCACCCTGAACAGGATGGCCTTCACGGACCCGGTGAGGCAAAGTGGTTACGGCGCCAGGTTGAGCTGGGTGGCCTTCACCGCGTTCGCGACCTGCGTGCAGTCGGCCGTGGTCGTGCCGGCGACGCCGGTCCTGGCGTTGGCGGTGCACGCCGAGTTCAGCGCCACGCCCAGGTCCTTGAACGTGGAGGTCGGCCGCAGCAGGTTCTCCACCTTCCACCACAGGGCGATCGACTTGTTCTCGCCGAGGCCGCGCACGGTCTGGCCGTTGAACGTGTCCCCGTCGGTGATCAGGTAGTCGGCCTTGCCCACCACACCGGCGTTGATGTGCGGGTCGCCGTTCGCGCCGAGCCAGTAGCGGCCGTTGACGCGGTCCGGTCCGGGGCCCTCGCCCGAGTTGGCCGGGTTCTTCATGTCACGGACCTGCCCGATCGAGGAGCCGACGCCGAGCAGCCAGCGGTTGGCGCCGGTGGCGTTGGGGTCGCCCGCCTTGATCGCGATGAACTTGCCGAACACGTCGGAAAGCCCCTCGTTCAGCGCGCCCGCGTAGCCGTCGCCCAGTCCCGAGGTGTGTTGGGTGACGCCGTGGGTGAGCTCGTGCCCGGTGATGTCCAATGTGGTCACACCCTCACCGAACGCCATCTGCTCGCCGTCCCAGAAAGCGTTGGCCCACGGGCACTGCGTGCGGCGGACGCCGTCGCTCTCGGGCAAACCGGGAGAATGATCAAAGAGTCGAAAGTAGGGAGTGGGCCACCTACCCGCCGATCGATGGTATCGGTACAAACCGGACATCGGCCAAGGCCGGTGCCGTCACGGATTGGCGCGCTGCCGCGCGGCGAGGAAGTGCATGGTGTCCACAGTGGACGGATAGAGCGCGCGGTAGTGCCGGTAGAACTCGTCGTAGACGTCGGCGCGCGCCGGGTCCGGCCGGACGACCGTGGCGACGGGGTTCCACGACGAGACGTCCGGCTCCAGCCCGAGCGCGACGGCGGCGAGCAGCGCGTCGCCGAACGCCGCGCCGATGGTCTCCGCGGGCACCTGCTGCTCGGCCCGCGTGACGTCGCTGACGATCCGTGTCCACAGCCCGCCCCGGGTGCCACCGCCCACCGCGACGAGCCGACCGGCCGCCCCGCCCGCGGCGGCCATCGCCTCCAGGTTGTGCCGCACCCCGTACGCCGTGCCCTCCAGCGCCGCCCGGTAGAGCTCGGCCCGGCCGTGCGCGGTGGTCAGCCCGGCGAGGACGCCCCGCGCGTCGGGATCGGGCACCGGCGTCCGCTCACCGGCGAAGTACGGCAACATCAGCAGCCCACGGCTCCCGGCGGGCACCTCGGCGGCCGCCGCGACCAGTTCGGTGAACTCGCCGCCGAACAGCCCGCGCAGCCAGTCGGTGATCGCGCCGGAGGTCGCCATGCCCGCCGCGAGCGAGTACGTGCCCGGCACCACGCCGCGCGTGGTCCACAGGCCGGGCCCCGGCCGGGGGTCGGCGAGCACCTGGACCAGGAACATCGTGGTGCCGTACATGATCATCGTGTCGCCCGGCGCCGAAACCCCCGCCGAAGCCGCCTCGGCCCACGCGTCGACGGTCCCCGCCGTCACCGGGAGCCCCTCGGGGAGCCCGGTCACCGACGCGGCCGCGGCCGTCACCCGGCCGACGACCTCGGTGGGCCAGGCCAGCCGGGGCAGTTCGACGCCCGGCGCCACCGCCGCGGCCCAATCCTCGGCCCAGCGCGCCCCGCGCAGGTCGTACATCGGGTCGCACTGACTCGCCGAGTGGTGGTCGAGCACGTATTCCCCGGTCAGCCGCAGGACCAAATACGAACTCGCCATCAGGAACAGCCGGGCGCGCTCGAAGACCTCGGGCTCGTGCCGGGCCAGCCACCGCCACTTGGGCCCCACGGCCTGCGAAGACAGGGCGCTGCCCCCGCGGCTCAGCACCGCGTCGGCACCGAACTCGCCGGTGAGCTCGGCGATCTCGGCCGTGGCCCTGGTGTCGACGCCGTAGAGGATCGCGGGCCGCAGCGGACGGCCGTCGGAGTCGGCGGGTAGCAGCACCGGCCCGATCCCGCTGACCGCGAGCCCGGCGATCGGCCGCCCGGCGGCAGCGGTCACGAGCTCCCGGCTCAACGCGAGGAAGTCATGCCACCACACGGTTTCCGCGTCGTGCTCGACCCAGCCGGGAGACGGATGGGAGGTGGTGTGCGGGCGCGTGGCCCGCGCCAGTACTGTCCCTTGTGGATCGACCAGCACACCCTTGGAGCTCGATGTGCCGATGTCGATGCCGAGCAGCAGGCCCGGATCCGCCACGACCCCTCCGGTTAGCGGACGGTAAACGATTACCCAGGACGCTATTCTTCCGGTGTGACGGTGTCAAGGAGATGCCAGGACGGAGGTCGCGGTGGCCACCATCAGCGACGTGGCGGCACGGGCCGGCGTGTCGACGGCGACCGTTTCGCGGGCGCTCAACGGTAAGTCCACTGTGGACCCGGCGCTCGCCGCCAGGGTCCAGGAAGCAGCGACTGAGCTGGGCTATCACCCGAACGGCCTAGCCCGCAATCTGCGCCGTCAGGAGACGGCGGTACTGGCGCTGATCATCTCCGACGTCGAGAACCCGTTCTTCACCGCGATCGCCCGCGGCGTCGAGGACCTCGCGCAGACCTCGGGTTACTCGGTGGTGCTGTGCAACTCCGACGAGAACATGGACAAGGAGCGCCGCTACATCGACGTGGCGCTGCAGGAACGCGTCGCGGGCGTCGTGCTCTCCCCCACCGGCCGGTCCACCAACGTCGACCGACTGCGCGCGCTCGGCACGCCGGTGGTCGCCGTCGACCGCCCGCTGCCCGACGCCACCGGCGACCAGGTGCTGGTCGACACCCGCCTGGCCGCGGGCAACGCCACCCGGCACCTGCTCGACGGCGGCTATCGCCGGGTCGGCTGCGTGACCGGACCCGCCGGGGTCCGCACCGCCGACGACAGGCTGGCCGGCTACCTCGACGTCGTCGGCGAGGAGAACGCGCTCTACCGGCGGGCGGAGTACCGCGCCGCAGGCGCCAAGACGGTCACCCTCGACCTGCTCGACGAAGCGCACCCGGACGCGCTGCTGGTGGCGAACAGCACGATGGCGATCGGCGTGCTCGAGGCTTTGGCGGAACGGGGCCTGCGGTCCGGGCGCGACATCGGCATCGTGTCCTTCGACGACGCGCCGTGGACCACGCTGATCGACCCGCCGCTGACCGTGGTCGCCCAGCCCGCCTACGAGGTCGGCAAGGCGGCGGCGGGACTCCTGCTCGCCAGGATCGCCGACAGCACCCGCGAAGCGACCACGACCACTCTGCAGGCGCAGCTGATCGTGCGGCGGAGTTCGCGGAAGCCGGATTAGACCTGCCCCCGGCGGGTGGGGAAGACGTACCCGGAGGACCGGCACGGGGCCGATCGACCGGGCACGCCCCACCCCCTGTGTCCCCCAAGCCGGGCACACCCAGCCGGACCAGTGCGGTGCGGGGCAAGAAATCGATTACTACGGAAAGTAAAGTGCACAGGTCACAGTGTCAAGCCTGCGCGCGGCTGGACAAGGTCGCCTGTTGAGGGCAGACTAACCCGAAATACCTACTCCGTGTGTTTGATATTGTGCGCTACGTGTCGATCTTTGGTGAATTCACCCACAGATCCGGTGAACAACCGCACGAACCCGCACATCCAAGCTACGCTAGGCGTATGTCGCTAGCGCTGGAGAACGTCCTCGCCAAGGCCGGCCTTAAGGTCGACGCCAACGAGTTCCTCACCCTGGTCGAGAACGCGGCGCGCAGGCTGTCACCACCGAACCCGGACCCTTCCCACTACTTTTCACCCGATCAGCGCGAAGCGCTCACGGACGTGGGGCTCGATCTGACTCCGCGTGACGAGTCCGAGCCGGATTTCCGGGCCCGCACCGTCGCCGCGCACGCCGTGCTGGCCGATTCCGCGATGACCGTGACCGAGGCCGCCAAGGCGCTGGGCGTGGACGACAGCCGCATCCGGCACCGCCTCAAGGAAGGCAGGCTCACCGGCTGGAAGGACGCGGGCTGGCGCCTGCCGTCCTGGCAGTTCGCCGGTTCGGGGGTGCTGCCGGGCCTCGAGGTCGTGCTCCGCGCGTTGCCGGAGGACCAGCCCGCGCTGGTGGTGGCCGCGTTCATGAGCACCCCGCAGACCGACCTGGTGATCAACGAGCACCCGGCGACCCCGCGCCAGTGGCTCCTTTCGGGCGGCGATCCCGATCATGTCGCGCGTCTCATCGCCACGCTCGGCTCGCCGTTCTAGGCTGAGCCTCCAGAGCAAGATCACCGACAAGGACGGACGACCCCCTACGCATGGCCCGGCTTCCCCTGCCGCCCGCACGCTCCGTCCTGGTCAAGGAGCTGCACCGGCCCCAGGACGTGGTGGAGGTGCACTCCGGCACCAGGCTGGTCCGCATCTTCACCGCGCACGGCAATCACCCCCAGCAGTGGAACTCGTTCCGCTACACCGGCCCGCTCCCGCACGGCCGGTTCGACCAGCAGACCCCCGGCCGCGGCGGTCAGCCCGTCACCGACCCCGAGAACGGGGTGCTGTACTTCGGCCTGACTGTGCGCACGAGCGTCGCGGAGGTCTACCAGACGACGTCGACGGTCGACCGCAAGACCCGCGGCCCGCGCCTGGTGGTGGTCCGCCCGACGCGGACCCTGCGGCTGCTGGACCTGTCCGGCCTGTGGCCGACGCGGGTCGGCGCCTCGCAGGAGATCTCCAGCGGCCCGAAAAAGATCACCCAGGCCTGGTCACGGGCGATCCGCGCGGCGTTCGGCGACCTCGACGGGCTCTGGTACCGCTCGTCCATGGACTCCGGCGGCCCCTCGCTCGCGCTGTGGGACCCGCCCGCCGGAAACGCGCTGCCGATCGCGCCGGACGTCCTGCTCCCGCTGGACCACCCCGGCCTCGACGTGCCGCTCGGCCGGGTGTGCGAGGAGCTGAACTACACGCTGCTCAACTGAGCGGGTCCTGCTGAGAGCTGATCTGCCCACAGCAGAGAAACCGGCGAACGGCACCGGAGCGGCGGCATGGTCGGAGCATGACCACCGAAACCACGCAGCCGCTGTTCGACCACCGGCTCCGGGAACGCTTCTTCAACCAGCGCGTGCTGGTCCTCGACGGCGCGCTCGACGACGACAACGGAACAGTCCTCGCCACCCAGCTGCTCTCCCTCGCGAGCGAGGATCCCGTCAAGGACATCGCGCTGTGGATCCACTCGCCGGGCGGCTCGGTCCCGTCGATGCTGGCGATCCGCGACGTGATGCGGCTCGTGCCGTGCGACGTGGCCACGCTCGCGCTGGGGCTGGCCTGCAGCGCGGGCCAGTTCCTGCTGTCCGCGGGCACACCGGGCAAGCGCTTCGCACTCCCCCACGCCCGCATCCTGATGCACCAGGGTTCGGCGGGGATCGGCGGTTCGGCCGTGGAGGTGGAGGTGCAGGCCGACGACCTGCGGCACACCAGGGACACGGTGCTGGGTCTCATCGCGGACGACACCGGCAAGCCGATCGACCGGATCTTCGCCGACTCGCTGCACGACCGCTGGTTCACCACCGAGCAGGCACGCGA
Organism: Amycolatopsis sp. H20-H5; assembly: GCF_035828755.1. Lineage (NCBI taxonomy): Bacteria > Bacillati > Actinomycetota > Actinomycetes > Pseudonocardiales > Pseudonocardiaceae > Amycolatopsis > Amycolatopsis sp. H20-H5. Next base: position 91,708 of record NZ_JAYMZS010000003.1, read on the forward strand.
GTACGGCTTCATCGATCACATCGTCGACAGCCTCAACCAGGTCGTGCCCGTGCTCGGCTCGACGACGGGAGCCCCCGCATGAGCACGTACACCATCCCGAACGTCATCACGCGCACCGTGGGCGGCGAGCGGATCATGGACGTCTACTCGCACCTGCTCTCGGAGCGGATCCTCTACCTCGGCACCGCGATCGACTCGGGGGTGGCGAACGCGTTGATCGCCCAGTTGCTGTTCTTGGAATCGGACAACCCGGAACAGGAGATCAACCTGTACATCAACTCCGAGGGTGGCGACCCGTCCGCGATGCTCGCGCTGTACGACACCATGCGGTTCATCAAAGCGCCGGTGGCGACAACCTGCGTGGGCCAAGCGGTCGCGGCGGGCGCGGTGCTGCTGGCCGCGGGCGAGGCCGGGCACCGCTTCGTGCTGCCCCACACCCGGGTGGTGCTGCACCAGCCCGCGGCGCAGGGCCGCGGCGCCATCCCGGATCTCATCCTCCAGGCCGACGAGGTGGTGCGGGTGCGCACCCAGCTGGAGGAGATCCTCTCGGCGCACACCGGCCACGACGTCGCGGAGCTGCGGCACGACACCGACCGGGACCGCGTGTTCGACGCGGTCAGCGCCGTCGGCTACGGGCTCGCGGACCAGGTCATCGAGGGCCGGGCCTGAGACCAGCGGCCTCAGGCGGCCATGAGCACGGGGCCCGCGGGGCCCGCGCCGCGAAGCCGGCGGACGTCTCCGGCGATGTCGGCGAGCAGGCCGGCCAGGTCGACCCCGAGCGCGCCGGTGACCGCGGCGATCATCTCGCTGGACGGCTCCTTGCGGCCGCGTTCGATCTCGGACAGGTACTGCGGCGAGATACCGGCCCGCTCCGCGACGTCGACCAGCCGCCCGCCCTGTTCCTCCCTCGTCGCACGCAGGCTCCGGCCGAGCACCTCGCGCCACAGCGGTTCCGGCGCGGGGCCGCGGTTCTGGTGGAAGTACAGGATGTCCGCCATCCGCTCACCCTGGCACCGGTCCGGGGCACAGGAACAGTGGTTCCGCTCGTGGCGGAACACTCCACCGGAGGCGTACGGCCTTCGCCTCTGCCTTTCGCGCGATACCTGTCGATTTTTGCCTGTGGTGCCGACGGGAAAGGGGACGGGCTGGCGAAACCGGCCTCGACCGCGGCGGTCGCGAGATCCTTCCCGTCGCTCAACAGGCTTCCCGCGCGGAGCATGCGTGCCCACAGGCGGTATCGCCGGAAACTGGTTCCGGTGTGTTAGCGAAACAGGTGCAGGAATCTGGACGTCGACAAGCCCACGGACCCGGCTGAGGTGAACTGCCCACGTCGTGACGTACGACGCGGGCAGTTCACCTCAGCGGATTGCCGAGGGACAACGGCGCGTCACAGGCGCCGGGACCACCAGTCCAGCACGGACTCGAAGCGCTGTACGCGGTGCCGCGGCTTGCCCGAGCGCGTGAGTTCGTGTCCCTCGCCGGGGAAGAGCAGGAACTCCGACTCCGTCCCGTTGCGCCGCAACGCGACGAACATCCGCTGCGCCTGCTCCAGCGGGCACCGCCAGTCCTGCTCCGAATGGACCACCGCGAACGGGATGTCGATCTTCCCCGCGTACGTCAGCGGGCTGCGCTTGCGCTGCTCCTCGAGGTCGTCACCGACGTACGACCCGGTGAAGAACCAGCCGATGTCCGAGCTGCCCGCGAACGAGTCCCACGCGTTGACCGCGCGCTCGCTCCACGCGGCGCGGAAGCGGCCGCCGTGGTGCGCGGCGAGCCAGCCGGTCATGAACCCGCCGTACGAGCCGCCCATCACGCCGACCCGGTCGGCGTCGAGGGCGGGCGATTCGAGCGCCTTGTCGAGCAGGGTGAGCAGGTCCGACGCGTCCACCGTGCCGAAACCGCCGACGATCGCGCGGCCGTGGGCCTGGCCGTAGCCCGCCGAGCCGCGCGGGTTGCCGAGCACCACCGCGTACCCGGCGGCCGCGCACACCTGGGCCTCGTCGTAGAGGCTCCACTCGTAGGGCGCGAACGGGCCGCCGTGGATCATCAGCAGCACCGGGTGCGGCCCGTCGCCCTCGGGACGGACCAGCCAGCCATGCACCGGGTACCCGTCCGAAGCGGTGGCGTCCAGCTCCTCCATCGGGCGGATTCCCTTGTCCCGCACCGGCTTCGAGTAGTCGGTCAGCACACGGGCGGCAGGCAGGAGCACCACGTCACCGGAGCTCTCCGGGGTCGCGATCACCGCGGCCACGGTGTCGCCGTCTACGGCGAAAGAGCGCACCGCGGACCGCTCCCCCGCCAGCCTGCGAAGCGTGTCCAAGGTCGCGTGGTCGGCGTCGAGCGGGACGGCGCGCAACTCGGCGGCACCCCGCGTACGCACGACGACGAGCGCTTCGCCGCCGAACAGGGCAGGACAGCCGGCACCGGGTTCGCAGTCAACGGTCTCGATGTCGGTCAGGCGGCGCGGGACTCCGGTGTCCGACGAGTCGCCGGACCAGGCGGCGGACCACAGGCCGGTGTTGCGGGCGGTCTCGTCGGTGCCCGCGAACTCGGTGCCGTAGAAGAGGATCGCGCCCCCGGCGACCACCGGTTTCATCGCGGTACCGGCGGTGCGGACCAGCAGCCGGGACTCGCCCCCGCCCGCGGGTACGCCGTAGACGTCGGTCGAGACGGTGTCCTCGACATCCCAGTCCCGGGGAGCGACCACGAGGACGGTCTCACCGTCGGGTGACCACGACGGGTGCTCGACGCTCGCGCGGTCGTCGGTCAGCGGAGCGACCTCCGGCTCGTCGGCGAAGGTGTCGACGACGAACAGGCGACGAGGCCGGTCGCCGAGGAAGCCGACGTCGTCGACGCGGTAGAAGAGCTTGGTGATGCGCCTCGGGGCTTCCTCGGCGGGCGGTGGCTTCTCGCCGTCCGCGTCGGCCGTGCCGTAGCGGCCCGGCTCGGGGACGCGGGCGACGAAGGCGACCCGGCGCGAGTCCGGCGCCCAGACCGGCGCCTCGAGGCCGAGCGGCAGTTCGGTCAGGCGCCTGGCCTCGCCGCCGGACGCCGCCATGACGTGCAGCTGCGGGCGGGAGAGCGACCCCTCGCCGTCACCCGCGCGGAGGAACGCGACCCAGCGGCCGTCCGGGGAGATCGACGGCGAGGAGTCGCGGGACCCGTGGGTCCAGGGCGTCTCCGTGCCGTCGAACCCGATCCGGCGGAGCCCCCCACGGTACGAGTTGGTCTTCAGGTCGGGCCGGGCCACCGCCGTGAGCAGGAGGTCCCCGCGCAGAGCGGGGGCGCCGGGCACCGTCAGGGCTTGGATGTCAGTTGGACGCACAAGGCCCGACGGTACCCGATTGTTAGCAGTTCTAACTACCGTGCGGCGAGTTCGGCGGCTTCGGTGCGCTTGGCCTTCGCCAGGCTGGCGACGGTGGTGACGGCCAGGACCACGACGATCACGCCGAGCGAGACCCAGTTGCTGATGTCCAGCCAGTCCGGCACCACGTGGTACTCGTGCAGCGCGTGCAGGAACAGCTTCGCGCCGATGAAACCGAGGATGACCGCGAGGCCGTAGGACAGGTAGACCAGCTTGGTGACGAGCCCGCCGAGCAGGAAGTACAGCTGGCGCAGGCCCATCAGCGCGAAGGCGTTGGCGGTGAACACCAGGAAGGCCTCCTGGGTGATGCCGAAGATCGCCGGGATCGAGTCGACGGCGAAGAGCAGGTCCGCGCTGCCGATGGCGACGATCACCACGAACATCGGGGTGAGCCAGCGCTTGCCGTCCTTCTTGACGAAGGACTTCGAGCCGTGGAAGTCGTCGGTGACCGGGAAGACCTTGCGGACCAGGCGGGTGACGGCGTTCTCCTGGTACTCCTCGTCCTCGTCCTTCTTACGGACCATGCTGACCGCGGTCCAGATCAGGATCGCGCCGAAGAGGAAGAACACCCAGACGAACTGGTTGATGAGCGCGGCGCCGACGGCGATGAACGCGCTCCGCATCACCAGCGCCAGCAGGATGCCGACCAGCAGCACGCGGTGCTGGTGGATGGCGGGCACCTTGAACGAGGCCATGATGATCATGAAGATGAACAGGTTGTCGACGCTCAGCGAGTACTCGGTGATGTAACCGGTGAAGAACTCGACACCCGGGTCGTGGCCGGCGAAGACGAAGATGCCGATCCCGAAGGCGACCGCACAGCCGATGTAGAAGATGACCCAGCGCGCGGCTTCGCCCGGCTTGACCTCATGCGGCTTGCGATCGACGATGACCAGATCGAGTGCGATCAGCGCGAGCAAACCGCCGACCGTGGCGACCCATAGCCACAGGGGAACAGACATCTGAACTCCAACCTCCGGATAGTGCATAGCAGCAACTAACCGGAGGTCTCTTCCGCCGGTTGTGACACCGGCCGACGGTGCCGGGGGCCCCAGGAGGCCACCGTGCTGACGACACCGCCGCGAAGGAATACTCCCCTCACAGCGTCCTTAGTTTGACCGTTCTTTACCTGGAATGCCAGCTGAGGTTGCCTTCGTCACCAAAAGTATGATGTTACGTGAGTCACTTGTAGTCGAAAACCGCCTTGGGTGGCTGATTCGGTGTCTGATCGGTGTGATGTCGGCGCGACGCTCTCAGGAAACTTCACATACGGTCACCCCGTGCCCCGAATCCCACTCCCCCGCACGCGCGGCGCCCGGCTGACCGCGCTCGGCGCGGTCGTGGTGGTCCTCGCCGCGGCCGCCGTCATCTGGACGACCAGCGGACCACCGCCGTCCACTGTGGTCACCCAGCAGGCCACGATCGACGCGCCCGCCTCGCCCGGCTCCACCGACACCGTGCAGATCGACTCCACGCTGTACCTCCCGGCCAAGACCCCGGCCCCGGCCGTGCTCGTCGCGCACGGCTTCGGCGGCGACAAGAACAGCGTCGACACCGACGCGCGCGAGCTCGCCGAAAAGGGTTTCGTCGCGTTGACGTGGTCCGCGCGCGGCTTCGGCCGCAGCACCGGGCAGATCGCGCTCAACGCCCCGGGCGCCGAGGTCGCCGACGCGAGCAAGCTGATCGACTACCTGGCCACGCGCCACGAGGTCGTCACCGACGCCAACGGCGACCCGAAGGTCGGCGTGACCGGCGGCTCCTACGGCGGCGCGCTGTCACTGCTGCTGGCGGGCACCGACAAACGGGTCGACGCGATCGCGCCGGTGATCACCTACAACGACCTCACCCAGGGCCTCGTGCCGAACACCGGCACCACCGGCGCGGTCGGGGCGCAGACCCCGGCGGCGGGCGCGTTCGGCGCGAACGGCGTGTTCAAGAAGTCGTGGGCGGGCATCTTCTTCTCCGCGGGCTCCGGCTCGGCGGCCTCCGGGAGTCCCAGCGCCGACGCCCCCGAAGCCGGGCAGCAGACCGGCGACACCGGACAGGGGGCGACGACCGGCGGCGGTGGCACCGCGGCCGCGCCCCAGCAGCAGGATCAGCAACAGGGTCGACAACAGGGTCCCGCCGCGAACCCGTGCGGCCGGTTCACCGCCGAGGTCTGCCAGGCCTACACCGAGCTGGCGACCACCGGGAAGGCCAGCCAGAAAACCCTGGACCTGCTGCGCAGCGTGTCGCCCGTTTCGGTGACGAACAAGATCACCGTGCCCACCCTGCTGGTGCAGGGCGAGAACGACACGCTGTTCGGCCTCGACCAGTCCGACGCCACCGCCCGGCAGATCACCGCGGCGGGCGGCAAGGTCAAGACGATCTGGTACACCGGCGGCCACGACGGCGGCAAGCCCGGCCCGCAGCTGCGGGGCAAGATCGCCGACTTCCTCAAGTACTCGCTCACCGGTGAGGGCACCGATCCCGGCACCGGGTTCAGCTACGACGTCCAGGGCACGCTGCGCGCCGACGGCACCCCTTCGGTGCGCACCGTCGAGTCGCCCGCATACCCGGGCCTCACCGGCGCCGGGACCGAGCGGAAGACCATGGCACTCACCGGGCCGTCGCAGCAGGTCGTCCGCCCGGCCGGGGCGAACCCGCCCGCCGTCAGCGGCCTTCCCGGGCTGAACGGACTGGCCAGCAGCTCTTCGCGACTGGGCGCGTTGTTCAGCCTCGATCCGCCGGGGCAGTCCGCGCAGTTCAAGACGCGGGCACTGGACACGCAGACGATCGTCGCCGGTTCGTCGACCATTCGCCTGAAGGTCTCGGCCGACCCTTCGGCGGGCACGCCCCAGTCCGAGGCCGTCCTGTACGCGAAGCTGTACGACATCGCCCAAGACGGCAGCCGCACGCTGCCCGCCAACGCGATCGCGCCCTTCCGGGTGACCGGGCTGCCCGCGGGCGGCTCCCCCGTCGACGTCACGGTGACGCTGCCGGGTGTCGTGCGGCCGATCGAGGCCGGTCATGCGCTGCAGCTGGTGGTCGGCACCACCGACCAGGCCTTCTCCACGCCGCTCGAGCCCGCGGTGTTCAAGGTCGCCTTGGCCGACGGCGCGGCTCTCGCGGTGCCGGTCGTGCCGGGCAAGCAGATCGGCGCGGGCTGGCCGACCGGGCAGCTCGTGGGCATCGCCGTCACGCTGCTGATCGCGCTGGCGGCCGTCGCGTTCGCCGCGATCCGCCGTCGCCGTGCCCACGACGTCGATCCCGAGCTGGCCAAGACGCCGCTGGTGATCGAGAACCTGTCCAAGGCCTACGCCGGTGGGTTCGTCGCGGTGAAGGACCTGTCGTTCCGGGTCGAGCCCGGCCAGGTGCTCGGGCTGCTCGGGCCGAACGGCGCGGGCAAGACGACCACCCTGCGGATGCTGATGGGGCTGATCACGCCGACCTCGGGCCAGATCCGGGTGTTCGGGCACAAGATCACCCCGGGGGCGCCGGTCCTGTCCCGGATCGGGTCCTTTGTGGAGGGTTCCGGCTTCCTGCCGCACCTGTCCGGGAAGCTGAACCTCGAGCTGTACTGGGCGAGCACCGGGCGTCCGGCGGAGCGAGCGCACTTCTCCGAGGCACTGGAGATCGCCGGGCTCGGCGACGCGGTGAACCGCAAGGTCAAGACGTACAGCCAGGGCATGCGGCAGCGCCTCGCGATCGCGCAGGCGATGCTCGGGCTGCCGGAGCTGATGGTGCTCGACGAACCGACCAACGGGCTCGACCCGCCCCAGATCCACCAGATGCGCGAGGTGCTGCAGCGGTACGCGGCGACCGGGCGCACCGTGGTGGTGTCGAGCCACCTGCTGGCGGAGGTCGAGCAGACCTGCACGCACGTGGTGGTCATGCACCGCGGCTCGCTGGTCGCCTCGGGTGAGGTCGGCGAGCTCGCGGCCGCGGGCGGCGAGGCGACGTTCAAGGTCGACCTGCCGGAGGCGGCCGCGGAGGCGCTGCGCGTCGTCGGCGGGGTGACCGGGGTCGACGTCGACGGCGACCTCGTCCACGCGAACCTCGACGGCCTGCCGCGCGCCGAAGCGGTGGCGACGCTGGTGCGAGCCGGTGTCGGAGTGGAGCAGGCCGGGCCCCGGCGCCGCCTGGAAGACGCGTTCCTGGAACTGGTCGGAGAGGGGTCAAGCAATGAGTAAAGAGAAGGACGTCCTCACCGCCGACCACGGCGTGCACACCGATCCGGCCGCGCTGCGCGAGCTGAGCGAAGTCGCGTCGCACGAGAAGACCGAGGTCGGGCCGGACGGCGCTGTCGCCGGGTACCGGGCCGACCGGACGCTGCGGCTCAGTGTCGAGCTGAAGCGTCAGCTCAAACGGCGGCGGACCCAGCTCGTGCTCGGGTTCGTCGCGCTGCTGCCGTTCATCCTGGTGATCGCGTTCGAGGTCGGATCGTCCAACCCGAACCGGCGGACCGGCGGTTTCGTGGACCTCGCCACCGCGAGCGCGCCGAACTTCGTCGTGCTGGCGCTGTTCGTCTCGGGCACCTTCCTGCTGCCGATGATCGTGGCGCTGTTCTTCGGCGACACGATCGCGAGCGAGTCGTCGTGGTCGAGCCTGAAGTACCTCCTCGCCATCCCGGTGCCGCGGCACCGGGTGCTGCGGCAGAAGGCGATCGTGTCGGGTCTGCTGTCGGCGGCCGCGCTGATCCTGCTGCCGCTGGTCTCGCTCGGCGTCGGGGTGATCTGGTACGGCGCCGGGGACGCGATCAGCCCGACCGGCGACGCGGTGGCCTTCGGCGACAGCATCGTCGCGATCGCGCTGTCGACGCTCTACATCGTGGCGCAGCTGGCTTGGGTCGCCGGGCTGGCGCTGCTGCTCAGCGTCATGACCGAGGCCCCGCTGGGCGCTGTCGGCGGGGCGATCCTGGTGTCGATCCTCTCGCAGATCCTCGACCAGATCACCGCACTCGGCGACCTGCGGAACTACCTGCCGACGCACTTCGCGTCGTCGTGGATCGACCTCATCTCGACCGACATCGACTGGACGAACATGGCGAAGGGGATGCTGTCCTCGGTGATCTTCGCCGCGGTGTTCTTCCTGCTGGCCGGGCGGCGGTTCGCGACGAAGGACATCACCAGCTGACCCGTGACTCGCGGTAAGGTCGGGTCATGACCGAGACGATCCACGTGACTGCGGAGGGTGACCTTGCCGTCGTCCGGCTGGACGACGGCAAGGCGAACACCCTGCATCTCGAATCCTGCCGCGAGCTGGTCCGCCGCCTCGACGAGGTGGCGGCGGCCGGGCCACGGGCCGTCGTGCTGACCGGCACCGGGGGCATGTTCTCCGCCGGGGTCGACCTGCGCCGCGTGCACTCCGGCGGCGCGGCGTACGTCGCCGAGTTCCTGCCCGCGCTGTCCGACGCGCTGCTCGCCGTCTTCGGCTTCCCGCGTCCCGTGGTCGCCGCGGTCAACGGCCACGCGATCGCGGGCGGCGCGGTGCTGGCGGCGGCCTGCGACCAGCGCGTACTCAACGCCGCGCACGGCCGTGTCGGCATCACGGAACTGCTCGTCGGACTGCCCTTTCCCTTGGCGGCCATGGAAATCCTGCGATGTGGCTTCGGCGCCGACATCCTGCCCCGGCTCGCCTACACCGGCGGGACGCACGAAGGCGCGGAGGCGCTGCGCCTCGGCCTAGCCGACGAGCTCGCCGAGCCCGACGCCGTGCTCGGCCGGGCGAAAGAGCTCGCGAACCAGCTGGCGCTGATCCCGGCCGAGGCGTTCGCCCACACCAAGGCCCAGCTCCATCAGCCGTTCCATGAGCGGATCGCCGAGCACCGCACCGGCGACGACGCGGCGGTCGAGCGGATGTGGAGCTCGGCGGAGTCGGCCGCGTCCATCAAGTCCTATGTGGACACAGTGCTGGGCTGAACCCGGTCGTCACCAATCGTGACGCCATACGGTGTTGACCACCCGGAAGGGATAGCTCTTTCCGTCATTCATGCGGAAATCGCTATTCATCCTTTCATCGCCCCTCATCGGGTGAAAAGTGGTCCAGCGTCTTCCGTCGGCACCGGAATTCCTTATCTTCAGGGAACAGTCCCGGTAAGAAAGCAGGGCCGTCACCATGACCCAGTCACTCGAGGTTCCCGTCAAGGAATTCTGTGTGGAGTGGACGATGACCGGGGACGATGGCGGCCGGGTCGCGTTCGCCGTCGCGGGGCAGGTGACCCTGTTGGACAACCAGCGTTTCTACAAGATCGACGGGGTGCTCTACATCTCGGAGGGCAGCACCTACTGCCGCGAAATCGGGAACCCGCGGCTGTTCGTCCGCCGCAACGGCGTCGAGGCCAGCGGGCGCCAATGGGGCTGGGAAACAATCTGCGCCCGCAAATCCTGCACCCGATTGTGCGCGATGGACGCCTATTTCGTCCGCACCGGCTACTGGGCCCCCGCCGACCGGAAAATCCAGTTGAGCATCGGCGCCGAAAGCGGCTGGAACCGCAAACGCACCCACAGTTCGACCATCACCGTCCCCCTGGTCGGCTGACCCGCACGCACCAGCCAACACGGCGCAGCGTGCTGGCTGCTCAGGCAGAGACTTCGCGGACCAGTTCGATCGCGCGAGCGAGGGTGGCCAGGCGCTCGTCGAGGGTGTCGCCCGCCGGGTACAGGCGGACGGTGTCGACCCCGGCCTCGCGCCAGCGGCGCAGCCGGTCACGCACCATCGCCTCGGTGCCGATCAACGTCGTCGCCAGCACCATCTCGGCCGGGACGGCGGCCGCGGCCTCGTCGCGACGGCCGTCGAGCCAGAGCTGCTGCACCTTCTCGGCGACGTCCGCGAAGCCGAGCCTGGCGTACGCGTTGTTGTAGAAGTTGCGGCTGCCCGAGCCCATCCCGCCGAGGCTGAACGCCAGCCCAGGTTTGCGCAGCGCGGCCATCTCCTCGACGTCGTCGCCGAACGCGACCTCCGCGCCCTGACAGATGTCCAGCTCGCCGACGTCGCGACCGGCCTTCGCGGCTCCGGCGGCCAAGTGTTCGAAGTACGCCGAAGCGGCTTCCGGGACGAAGCTCGTGCCGAGCCAGCCGTCCGCGACGGCGCCGGTGAGCCGGAGCATCGCCGGGGACAGGGTGGCGAGGTAGATCGGGATGTCCGGGTTCGGCGGCTGGCTGAGCCGGATCGCCTTGCCGTCGCCACCGGGCAGCGGCAGCTGGAAGTGCTCGCCGTCGTACCGCGCCTGCCCGGTGGCGAAGACCTGGCGGATGATCTCGACGGTCTCGCGCATCCGCCCGAGCGGGTGCGCGAACGGCGTGCCGTGCAGGCCCTCCACCACCTGCGGGCCGGACGCGCCGAGTCCGAGCAGGAACCGGTTGCCGGACAGGCGCGCGAGCGTCAGCGCGGTCATCGCGACCAGCACCGGCGAGCGACTGCCGAGCTGGAGGATCCCGGAGCCGAGCAGCATCCGGTCGGTCTTCGCGGCGAGGTAGCCCAGCGGCGAGGCCGCGTCGCAGCCCCAGGCCTCGGCCACCCAGCAGATGTCGACGCCGAGCCGCTCTGCCTCCACCACGTAGGTGACCAGATCGGCCCAGTCGGTGGCCTCGGCGGAGAGCTGGATCGAGATCCGCATCAGGTTTCGTCCGCCTCGGCCAGGGATTTGATGCCCTCGACAGTGGCCAGCATGTTGGTCTGGAACTCCCGAATCCGCCGCTCGACGATCCGCTCCTCCTTCTCCGGCATCTTGTCGATGGCGAAGCTGAGGCCCGAACGGGCCGGGCCGATCCGGACCCCTTGCCGCAGGATGGTGCCCTCGCCGTCGGAGGTCAGCTCGAAGCGCCAGGACGAGGACGGCCGGTCGACGTCGCTGACAGCCCAGGCGAACAGACGTTCCGGTTCGAGGCCGGTCACGAAGCTGGTGGTCTCCCAGCTGCCAAACGCCGGATGGGTGTTGTGGCCGACGAACTTCGCCCCGACCGAGGGCTCGGTGCAGCCCACCCACTCCGCGCCGTCGAACTCGGTCGAGAACCGGGCCGGCAGCCCGATGTCGAGCACCCAGGGCCAGACCGTCGCCGGTGGCGCGGCGATCCGGATCTGGACCTCGTGCTCAGGACAGTCCGAATACTTCACTCGAGGCCCCTTTGCTTCGCTGGTTGACCGGACGGTAACCGAGTGAGTTCGTTAGCGCAACTGTTATGGTACGACGGTGAAACGTACCCCGTTCGCGCAGTGGCCGTGTTCGATCGCCCGCACCGTGGACCTGCTCGGCGACTGGTGGACCCCGCTGGTGCTGCGCGACGCCTTCTACGGCATCAAGCGGTTCGACGAGTTTCAGCGCAGCCTCGGGATCGGGCGGAACGTGCTCACCGACCGGCTCCGGGCACTGGTCGAGGCCGAACTGCTGGAGCGTGTCCTCTACCAGGAAAAACCCGCGCGCCACGAATACGTGCTCACCGAACGCGGCATCGACTTCTTCCCGGTCCTCGCGGCGATGTCCCGGTGGGGCGACCGATGGCTGGCCGGCGAGGCCGGGCCGCCGATCGAAGTGCGGCACGAGTCCTGCGGGCACGACGCCGACGTGACCGTGGTCTGCTCGCATTGCGGCGACCCGGTCAGGCGCCAGGACGTCACCCTGCGCCTCGGCCCCGGCTATCCGCCGAAACTGCGGGAGTGGGCAGCGGCGAGTGGTCGGTTCGACACGGACCGCACCACCCTTTAGTCCCTTGCCGACCGCTGGGGAGTCTGTGAGGATCCGACAGCTGGGGAAATCGAATTCTTGGAGGGGTACATGCGCGGAATGCTGGCCGCATGCTCAACGGTGGTGGCCGCGGTTCTGACGGTGACCGGATTCTCGCCGCTCGCGCAGGCGGCGCCATCGCCAGGCGGCGGTGACATCAAGGCCGCGCTGGCGCAGATTCCGGGGCTCAGCATCATCAAGGAGGACACGGCGCCGACCGGGTTCCGCTTCTTCGAGCTGAACTTCACCCAGCCCGTGGACCACCGCAACCCCCGCGGAGCGACGTTCCAGCAGCGCTACACCCTGCTGCACCACGACTTCGCCGCGCCGACGGTGATGTTCACCAGTGGCTACAACGTCTCGACGGCGCCGAACCGCTCGGAGCCGACGCGGATCATCGACGGTAACCAGCTCTCGATGGAGTACCGCTTCTTCACGCCTTCGCGCCCGGAGCCCGCCAACTGGAGCAAGCAGCTCACCATCTGGCAGGCAGCCGCGGACGAGCACGACGCGGTACAGGCGTTCAAGTCGATCTACCACGCGAAGTGGCTCGCGACCGGTGGCAGCAAGGGCGGCATGACGGCCACCTACTTCCGCCGCTTCTTCCCGAACGACGTCGACGGGACCGTTCCCTACGTCGCGCCGAACGACGTGATCGACCCGATCGACAAGTACAACAAGTTCCTGGCGAACGTGGGCGACGACCCGGGCTGCCGCGACGCGCTCAAGGCCATCCAGCGGGACACGCTGAAGCGCCGCGACGAGTTCGGCAAGATCGCCACCGAGGACGCGACGAAGAACGGCTACACGTTCAAGATCATCGGCTCGATCGACAAGTCGATCGAGGTCTCGGTCATCGACTCGTACTTCGCCTTCTGGCAGTACCAGAAGCAGGCCGACTGCGCGACGGTCCCGAAGGCCGGCGCCCCGGCGGCGGACGTCTGGGCCTGGTACCAGAAGGTCGAGAGCCTCAACACCTACGCCGACCAGGAACTCGAGCCGTATGTCCCGTACTACTACCAGGCGGCCGTGCAGCTGGGCTCCCCCGAGGCGTACGACGGTTACCTGAAGGACCTGCTGCGCTACCCGGGCGCCGACACCCCGAAGAGCTTCATCCCGTCGTCGGTCAAGGTGCCGCATTTCGACTACTTCGCGATGCCCGACATCGACTTCTGGGTCCGCACCCGGGCGCAGCGGATGCTGTTCGTCTACGGCTCGAACGACCCGTGGGGCGCTGAGCCGTTCTCGCTCGGCTTCGGCACCAAGGACTCGTACCGGTACTTCGTGCCGGGTGGCAACCACGGCTCGAACATCGCGCAGCTGCCCGCGGACCAGGCCGCCGCGGCGACCAAGACCGTGCGCCGCTGGGCCGGTCTGCCCGAGACCCCGCCCGCGGCCGCCCAGGCTCAGGCGCAGTCCCGGTCCGAGTCCGCCGTCACCGCCGGGTTCCCTGGCTTCGACGCGGACCCGATCGTGAACGACCGCCCCCGGCTGTGACCTCGTCCTGACCCCGGCTCCGGCTTATCGTCGCCGGAGCCGGAGTCAGGAGAGCGTCATGCCTCGTCCCGTTCATTTCGAGATCCACGCGACCGAACCGGAACGGTCGGCCGCGTTCTACACAGCCGTGTTCGGCTGGAGGATCGAGCGGTGGGGCGCGTCGCCCTACTGGGTGATCAGCACCGGCGAGGGCGACGGCATCGATGGCGGCCTCCTGCAAGCCGACGAGAACGCCCCCGCCCCCGACCGCCCTAAGCCCCGGCGAGTCCCACACTCAGGGGCGCGAGTTCTCCGTTGGCGAACGGCGAGACGGCGTGGGAGCTACTTGATGCCCGCGGCGTCCATGCCGCGGAGCTCCTTCTTCAGGTCGGAGACCTCGTCACGCAGGCGGGCGGCGAGCTCGAACTGGAGGTCGCGGGCGGCCTGCATCATCTGGTCGGTCATCTGCTGGATGAGGTCGGCCAGCTGGGCGCGCGGCATCGACGAGACGTCCTTGTCGACCAGCATGCCCGAGCTGCGCACGCGGTCGCCCTGCTCGGGCTTCTTGCCACGAGAGGAGTTCCGGCCCGAGCCGCCGACCTTGACCAGCTCGTCGGAATCCTCGGCTTCGAGATACACCCGGTCGAGGATGTCGGCAATCTTCTTGCGCAGCGGCTGCGGGTCCACGCCGCGCTCTTCGTTGTAGGCGACCTGCTTCACCCGGCGGCGGTCGGTCTCGTCGATGGCGTGGCGCATCGAGTCGGTGATCTTGTCCGCGTACATGTGGACCTCACCGGACACGTTTCGCGCCGCGCGGCCGATCGTCTGGATGAGCGACGTCCCGCTGCGCAGGAAGCCCTCCTTGTCCGCGTCGAGGATCGCCACCAGCGAGACCTCCGGGAGGTCGAGCCCCTCACGCAGGAGGTTGATGCCGACCAGGACGTCGAAGTCGCCCGAGCGCAGCTGGCGCAGCAGCTCGACCCGGCGCAGCGTGTCGACCTCGGAGTGCAGGTACCGCACGCGGATGCCCAGCTCCAGCAGGTAGTCCGTGAGGTCCTCGGACATCTTCTTGGTGAGCGTGGTGACCAGCACCCGCTCGTCCTTCTCGGCGCGGACGCGGATCTCGTGCACCAGGTCGTCGATCTGGCCCTCGGTCGGCTTGATGACGACCTTCGGGTCGATCAGGCCGGTCGGGCGGATGACCTGCTCGACGAACTCGCCACCGGCCTGCCCCATCTCGTACGGGCCGGGCGTGGCCGACAGGTACACCGTCTGCCCGATCCGGTCGGAGAACTCCTCCCAGGTCAGCGGCCGGTTGTCCATCGCGCTGGGCAGCCGGAAGCCGAAGTCGACCAGGTTCCGCTTGCGGGACATGTCGCCCTCGAACATGCCGCCGATCTGCGGGACCGTCTGGTGCGACTCGTCGATGACCATGAGGAAGTCGTCGGGGAAGTAGTCGATCAGCGTGGCCGGGGCGGTGCCGCCGGGCCTGCCGTCGATGTGACGCGAGTAGTTCTCGATGCCGGAGCAGAAGCCGACCTGGCGCATCATCTCGATGTCGTACGCCGTGCGCATCCGCAACCGCTGCGCCTCGAGCAGCTTGCCCTGCTTGTCCAGCGTGGCGAGCCTTTCCTCCAGCTCCACCTCGATCCCGCGGATGGCCTTCTCCATCCGCTCGGGACCGGCGACGTAGTGCGTGGCCGGGAAGATCCGGACCTCGTCGACCTCGCTCACGATGTCACCGGTGAGCGGGTGCAGGTAGTACAGCTTCTCGATCTCTTCGCCGAAGAACTCGACGCGGATCGCCAGCTCCTCGTACGCCGGGATGATCTCGACCGTGTCACCCCTGGCGCGGAACGTGCCGCGCGCGAACGCGATGTCGTTGCGGGTGTACTGGATGTCGACCAGCGCGCGCAGGAAGACGTCCCGATCCAGCTTGGCCCCGACCGCGAGGCTGCTCGACCGGTCGAGATAGGACTGCGGTGTGCCGAGGCCGTAGATGCAGGACACACTCGCGACCACGATCACGTCACGCCGCGAGAGCAGGTTCATCGTCGCGGAGTGCCGCAGCCGCTCGACGTCGTCGTTGATCGACGAGTCCTTCTCGATGTATGTGTCCGTCTGCGCGATGTACGCCTCGGGCTGGTAATAGTCGTAGTAGCTGACGAAGTACTCGACCGCGTTCTCGGGGAACAGGTCCCGCAGCTCGCTGGCCAGCTGGGCCGCGAGGGTCTTGTTCGGCGCCATCACCAGCGTCGGGCGCTGCAGCCGCTCGATCAGCCAGGCCGTGGTCGCCGACTTGCCCGTGCCGGTGGCGCCGAGCAGGACGATGTCCTTCTCCCCCGCCCTGACGCGTTTCTCGAGCTCGTCGATGGCCGCCGGCTGGTCACCGGCGGGTTTGTAGTCACTGACCACCTTGAACTTGCCGCCCGTCCGCGGGATGTCGGAGACGGGCCGGTGGTCGGACTGGGCGAGCACGGGGTGTTCGGATGCGAAAGCCACGAGAACCAGAGTAGGCGCACCCACCGACAGTTTCAGTCGGGCTGACGGAAGACCCGCACTCCGGTGACCACACCGTCGGTCACGGTGCAGTACAGCAGCCCGTCCGGCACCTCGGCCGCGGCGCCGAAACACTCGGCCACCACCCGGCCGGGACCGGTGGCCTGCGCCTCGACCCTGGTGAACGTCGTGAGCAGGGACAGCACGTCCGGAGTGGCCAGGTCGGGGAAGTCCGCGGGCCGGGCACAGAACTCCAGCACGGCCTCGCGCGCCGCACGCGGCGGCGGGGACGGCACGCCCGCGTCGGCGAAGAGGCGATTGAGCTGGTCGGCGGCGGAAACCGCGCGCGGGAACCCGGCGAACGCGGCCGCTTGCAGCACCACCTCGCAGACCTCCGCCGGGGACAGCCCCGACGCGAGCCCGGTGCGCAGGTGGACGCTCAGCGGCGGGCCGACCATCCCGGCGGCGTCGATGGCGGCCAGCGTCGCCGCCTCCCTGGTCCGGGGATCGAGCGCGGGCCGGTCGTGCAGGTGGCCGTAGACCGTGCCGACGGCGAGCTCGCCGAGCGCGGGGATGGTGGCGAACAACGCGTCGAGCCGCTGCTCACCGCCCTCGACCAGCTCGGCGAAGCGCGCGCGTCCGCGGCGGTTCAGTTCTTCCATCGGTTCCGACATGGCTCTCCCCTCTAGCAACTGCAGTCACAACAGCTGCAGCAGTCACAACAGTCACAGTCGCAGCCCCAGGCTTCGTGCTGCTTCCCGCTCCACGGACCCGGGTACGGGTCACGGCAGCAGAACTGGCAGCTGCAGCACATGTACGACGCGACCGCGCAGCCGAAGACGAGGTTCCGCTTCTTCGCGGGGATCGCGAACTTCGGGGTCCAGCACCAGTTGCCGTCGCCGTCCTTCGGGCCCTGCCGCTTCGGGTTCTTCGGTGGCTTCGGCGGTTCCCCGCCCGAGCCCGGCGCGCCCGGCGGCGGGCGGTGTCCCGGCAGCGGGACCTGCTGCGGGTACGGCTGCTGCTGCGGCAGCGGTCCTGGCCCGATCCAGCCCGGCGGCGGCTGCTGATGGCTGTGCAGTCCCTGCAGTCCCTGCAGTCCCTGCAAGCCATCGTGGCCGAACGAACGGCGTACGGCCTGGCGCAGTTCGTGCACCAGCAGCGCGTGCACGAGCGCGCCGTCGGCGAACTCCGCCTCCCGCAGCGCGAGCTCGACCCCGAGCACCGCGTCCTCGCACAGCCTTCGTGCCTCGTCGAGCCCCGTTCCGGTGATCAGCAAGGGATTCCACGCCCCGGCGGCCTCGTCGGCCACCCGGTCTTCGACCGCGTCGAGCAGGTGGGCGGCGCGGCCGAAAAGCCGTCCGGCCTCCGCGAGCGGCGCCGCGTTTCCCGGCCGCCCGGCGATTACGGCGGTCTGCGCGAACGCGGCGGCCGTCGCCAGTTCGGCGGGCTCGGTCGCGAGCAACGCCGAGTCGCCGAGCCGGACAGCCCGCTCGATCTCGGCCTGCCGGTCGACCGCCTGGGTGATCACCGAGGTGTCGAAGCCGACCCGTGCGCCGGTGCGCCCGCCCTGCTCCGCCCAGCGGGTGGCCACCCGCCGCGCCGCGGCCGCGATGGGCTTGCGGCCGAACGCGCCGTCACGGTCGTCGATGTGGTCGCTCATCTTCGCCGACGCCAGCACCAGCGACACCGCGGCCGCGAGCTGGGCGCCGCCGCCATGGGCGACCGAGATGCCCCGCATCGCGCGCAGCGGGCAGGGCCCGGCGTCCCGTCGTGCCTCCGCCCGCGGTGTCTGGGCCTCGACCAGCGCGGAGATGATCAGCCCGTCGTAGTTCGTCACCACCCTGGCGAACTGGCCGTGCTCGTCACGCAGTGCCAGGCACAAGCCGCACAGATGGGCCAGCCACGCGGCGTGCAGACGGCTGGAAAGCCGGTGCCGGCACGGCCTGATGATCCCGAACATCGCGCGTTCCCCTCGTCCCCCGGTCGTGCTGCTCCGCGCACTTTAGCCAGCCGGACGGCGGTGGCGGGCACGTTCGCGCAACAAGTCGGCTACCACGCACAGTGATCTCGCTCGCCCGGCCATCCACCCGGACGGCGGAACCGAAGAGCGGCGTTTCCGGGGCGCCACCCGGCAGGATGGGCCCATGAGCGCCCTGCACCCGCCCAAGGTCGAGATCTTCGATCCGGTCGCGGCCACCAACACCGATCCGAAGGGGATCGTCCGGGAGGTCGAGGAGTACCGGGAGGAACCGTTCGGGCTGTACGTGGCCCGTCCCGCGCCCGGCCGGCCGCAGTTCCGCTACCTCGAGTCGTGGCTGCTGCCGGAACTCGGCCTGCGGATCACCGACTTCTGGTTCAACCCCGGCCACGAACGCGACCAGGACTTCTACCTCGACGTCGTGCGGGTGCGCCGCGACGGGCCGCGCTGGGTGGCCACCGACCTCTACCTCGACCTGGTGCTCAAGGAGAAGGTGTCGGTCCGGGTCATCGACACCGACGAGCTGCTCGCGGCCAATGCGCAGGGGCTGCTCTCGGCCGAGGACGCCGAAAAGGCGCTCGAAACCACCTACGCCACCGTCGAAGGCCTGGCGTTGCACGGCTACGACCTGAGCGCCTGGCTGTCCACTGTGGACGTCCAGCTGACCTGGCGGCGGCACCCCCGGGATCAACCGATCGGTTGATCCCGCTCACCGGCCGGTGGACCGGAGTCCAGCCGCCGGGACGATCCGCCGGAGGCCTCTCCCGCGGGATTCTCGATCGGACAGCAGCGATCGAGAGGGGAACCCGCCATGGCGGTCATCGAGGTCCGGGACCTCCACAAGCGCTACGGGGACAAGGTCGCCGTCGAGGACGTGTCGTTCACCGTCGAGCGCGGTGAGATCTTCGGCATCCTGGGACCCAACGGCGCGGGCAAGACGACCACCGTCGAATGCCTGGAAGGGATCCGGGTGCCCGACCGCGGCACGGTCTCGGTGCTCGGCCTCGATCCCCAGCGGGACAAGGCCGAGGTGCGCCAGCGGCTGGGCGTCCAGCTGCAGGAGAGCCAGCTGCCCGACAAACTCCGCGTCGGCGAGGCACTCGAGCTGTACTCCTCCTTCTACCGCAACCCGGCCGACCCGGAGAAGCTCCTCACCACGCTCGGGCTCGCCGACAAGCGGGACACCGGCTACAAGAAGCTGTCCGGCGGGCAGAAGCAGCGGTTGTCGATCGCGCTCGCGCTGATCGGCAGCCCCGAGGTCGCCGTGCTCGACGAGCTCACCACCGGCCTCGACCCGCAGGCCCGCCGCGACACCTGGGACCTCATCGAAACCGTGCGCGACCAGGGCGTCACCGTCCTGCTCGTCACCCATTTCATGGAGGAGGCCGAGCGGCTCTGCGACCGGATCGCGGTCATCGACGCCGGCCGGGTGGTCGCCGTCGACACTCCGCACGGGCTGGTCGCCGGGGTCGACGACGAGCAGCGCGTCCGGTTCCGCCCGTCCGGCCCGATCGACGACGAGCTGCTGCGGGCGCTGCCGGCGGTCCGGCGGGTGGAACGCCACGGTGGCCAGGTGATCGTCACCGGTGGCGGCAACGTGGTCGCGGCGGTGACCTCGCTACTGGCCCGCAACCACGTCATCGCCGGGGAGCTGCGTGTCGAGCAGGCGAATCTCGACGACGCGTTCGTCGCGCTCACCGGCCGCAAGCTCGAGAACTGAGGGGGACCCATGTCCGCACTGACCAAGATGACCCAGGTCGAGGCCAAGCTGTTCCTGCGGGACGCCAGGGCGCCGGCGACGCTGCTGGGCCTGCCGCTGGCGCTGCTGCTGGTGTTCGGGCTGATGCCGGGGGTGAACGACCCCGACCCGAAGTACGGCGGCCGCACCGGGCTGGCGGCGGTGATCGCGCCTATGTCGGTCGCGCTCATGCTCGCCATGCTGGCGCTGACGATGTTCCCGAACGTACTGGCGACCTATCGCGAAAAGGGGGTGCTCAAAAGGCTTTCGGCCAGTCCGGTGCGGCCGTCGCGGCTGCTGGTGGCCCAGCTGCTGGTGAGCCTGCTGTCCGCGGCGGTGGTGGTCCTGCTCATCGTGGGGGTGGGCAGGCTCGCGCTGCACGTGGAGCTGCCGCGGAACCTGGCGGCGTTCGCCGTGTCGATCCTGCTGGGCACGGCGTCGCTGTTCGGGCTGGGCCTGCTCATCGCGGCGTTCGCGCCGACCGGCCGGGCAGCGAGCGGCATCGGTGGTGCCGCGCTCTTCCCGCTGATGGCGCTCGGCGGCGTCTGGGTCGCGCGGGAGCAGCTGCCGCCGTTGCTGGGGCACGTCGCCGACGTGCTGCCGCTCGGGGCGACGCTGAGCTCGCTGCGGGAGGCGTGGGCCGGGAACTGGCCGAGTCCGCTGCAGCTGGGTTCGATGGTGCTCGTCGCCGTGGTGTGCACCGCGTTCGCCGCCCGCTTCTTCCGGTGGGAGTGACCACCTGGCCGTAGGGTCGGCTTCGATCATCCCGACCGGAAGAAGAACGATGAACGGGCTCAAGATCGACTGGCGCGGCTCGCTGTGGACGCCCATCGGCGGCGAGGAGACCGGCTGGCGGCCGTGGCACCGGCGGATCGAGCGGTACCTGCCCTACGCGATGCTGCTGGTGAGCACCGTGGCCAGCCTCGCCAAAGGGGGCCAGAGCGGCGACCACCGGCTCGGCACGCTCGTCCTGGCCGGGATCGCGGCGGGCTGGCTGCTGGTCAGCATCACGATGGTCCCGGAGAAACTGCGGGACAACGCGGTCGTCATCACGGTGTCGTTCGCCGGGCTGCTCACGACCGCGAGCCTGCTGGAAAGCCGCGACCTCGTCTTCCTGCTCTTCATGATCGTCGCCCTGCTCCACGCGATGCGGCTGCGGCCCGTCCCGCTGGCCTTCCTGGCCCTCGCGACGACGTCGGTCATGCTCCAGACCCTGCCCGTGGGTGGCCCGGTCAAGGCGTTCGGGACCGAACCGGTCCTCTGGGGGTTCATCGTGGTGGTGCAGACGCTGGCGATCGGCGGGGGCGGGCTGCTCTCGGCGTCGGTCGCGCGGCAGAACGAGGAACGGAGGAAGACGCTCGACGCTCTCGCCGCGGCGCAGGAGGAGAACGCCGGGCTCCAGCGGCAGCTGCTGGCCCAGGCCAGGGAAGCCGGGATGCTCGACGAGCGCCAGCGGCTGAGCCAGGAGATCCACGACACCCTCGCCCAGGGGTTCACCGGCATCATCACGCAGCTCGAAGCCGCGTCGGAGGCACGGGCGAACCCCGGGGAATGGGACCGTCACCTGGCCAACGCCAAGGCGCTGGCCAGGGAGAACCTCACCGAGGCGCGGCGCTCGGTGCGGGCGCTGCACCCGGAGGCGCTGGACTCGGCCACCCTGCCCGACGCGCTGCGCGAGGTGGCCCGGCAGTGGAGCGAGCGCACCGGGGTCGAGGTCCGGTTCACCACCACCGGCTCGGCGCGGGAACTGCACCCGGAGATCGAGGCGACGCTGCTGCGCATCACGCAGGAGGCGCTGGCCAACGTCGGCAAGCACGCGGCGGCGTCGATCACCGGGCTGACACTGTCCTATATGGAGGATCAGGTCACGCTCGACGTCCGTGACGACGGCCGGGGTTTCGACCCGGACGCGCCGCGGTGCCCGCCCGCCGAAGGGGGCTTCGGGTTGCGGGGGATGCGGCAGCGGGTGGGCAGGCTGGCGGGCACACTGCACGTGGAGTCCGAGCCGGGCGGCGGCACGGCCGTGTCCGCCAACGTCCCGGCGATACCCGTGGGAGTGCAGGAATGACCATCACGCTGCTGATCACCGACGATCACCCGATCGTCCGCGACGGGCTGCGCGGCATCTTCACCGGGGACCACGGGTTCGAGGTGGTCGGGGAGGCCGCCACCGGGGACGAGGCGGTCGCGCTGGCCGAGCGGCTGCGCCCGGACGTCGTGCTGATGGACCTGCGGATGCCCGGCAGCGGCGGGGTCGCCGCGATCACCGAACTCGCCCGGCTGCGGAACCCGGCCCGCGTGCTCGTGCTCACGACCTACGACACGGACTCCGACGTGCTGCCCGCGATCGAGGCCGGGGCGACCGGGTACCTGCTCAAGGACGCGCCGCGCGACGAGCTGTTCCGGGCGGTCCGCGCGACGGCACGGGGCGAGGCGGTGCTCTCCCCCGCGGTCGCCAGCCGGATCATGGGGCAGCTGCGGGCGCCCGCGCGGGAACCGTTGTCCCAGCGGGAGATCGAGGTCCTCGCGCTGGTCGCCCGCGGGTCGTCGAACAAGGAAGCGGCGAAGAAGCTGTTCATCAGCGAGGCGACCGTGAAGACGCACCTGCTGCACGCCTACGCGAAACTCGGCGTCAAGGACCGCGCGGCGGCGGTCGCGGTCGCCTTCGAACGCGGCCTCCTCGGCGGCTGACCCACCCCGGCCGCGGAACTCAGGCCCCTGAGCGTAGTTCCACGTTGGCGGGCGTGAGTTCGACGGTCAGGGGGTCCAGGTGGTGTGTGCGGCCCAGGTCTCGGCGCGGGTGAAGGCCGCGTTGACCCAGGTCTGCTTTTCGTCGGTGTACGGCTCGGTCGTGCCGTCCTCGGCGTGCTCGGCGGCCAGGCGGAGCTTGACCTCGGCGTAGGCGTCGCGCTCGCCGGGGTGCGCGCGGATCCAGTCGCGGAACAGCAGGGCGAGGCGCCACGCGGGCGTCTCGAGGGAACGGACGTGCAGGTTCACCGCCCGGCCGGGGTCACCGCCGATGTGGACCCGTTTCGGCCAGGGCTCGCCGCCGTCCTGCGGATCGTCGACCCACTCGCCGCCCGCGGCCGGGAAGCCCGCGGCCGTCAGCGTGTCCGCGAGCGCTTCGGCGTCGGCCAGTTCCGGCACCGTCACCTGGAGATCGATGATGTTCTTGGCGGCCAGTCCCGGCACCGCGGTCGAGCCGATGTGGTCGGCGCGCACCGCCCGCTCCCCCACCGCGAGCCGGATCCTCGTCAGGAGGCGCTCCGCCTGCGCGGGCCAGGTGGCGTCGTAGGGCGCGACCTTGGGCGACCTCGGCGGCCGTGGTCGGCCCAGCCGCACGTTCGCCTCGAACGGGACGAGCCGGTCGGCCCACAGCGCGTCGACCTCGGCGAGCACGACGTCGGCCGCGCCGCCGTTGTCCAGCCAGACGTCGGCGGCGGCGCGGCGCTGCTCGCCGGTCGCCTGCGCCCTGATCCGCGCGCGGGCGTCCGCCTCGGCCATGCCGCGCGCCTCGACGAGCCGCCGGACGCGGGTCTCGACCGGCGCGTCGACCACGATCACCAGGTGATAGGCGGGGGCGAGGCCGTTTTCGACGAGCAGCGGGATGTCGTGGACCACGACGGCGTCGGGCCCGGCCGCCGCCATCAGCTCGGCGGTGCGGGCGCCGACCCGCGGGTGCACGATCGCGTTCAGCTTCTTACGGGCCTCGTCGTCGGCGAACGCCTTGGCCGCGAGCGCCGGCCGGTCGAGCGAGCCGTCCGCCGCGAGGACGTCCTCGCCGAACGCGGCGACGATCTCGGCGAGCCCTTTGCTGCCCCGCTCGACCACCTCCCTGGCGAGGAGGTCGGAGTCGATGAGCACGGCGCCATGCTCGGCCAGCCGGTTCGCCACGGTCGATTTTCCGGCACCGATGCCGCCGGTCAGCCCCACTCTCAGCATGGGATGAACCCTAGCCAGGAAAACCCCGTCACCTGATCAGGGGACACCAACGTGGGTTGCACGTGCAGTCGCACCCCCTATCTGCATACCCCTGGGCGAAGGGCAAGTTCATCGTGACGCGTGACTGAACTGATACGGGTGACACGCCGGGCGATTACCCGCCTTTCTGCGATCAGTTGCGTACCGTGCGCGGCGAAGGTAGCCCACACGGAGGAACGATGGCGGACGGGAAGCACGTCGGAAAGCACCGGCTCGGTGCGCCGGGCCTGATGCACTGTGTTCAGCATCGCCCGGTGGCGGAAGCCCTAGCGGAGTACCGCCGTACCTGGTTGACAGCACTGCTCGTCCCGGCCAAGCACAGCTTCGCCGGTCTCCGCCGCAGGGCGCAGGTCGCCGCACAGGAACGCATCTGGTTCCCGACGGTTCCCGCGGTCACACCGGCGACCTCCTGACCTGTCCACCGGTGGCGCGAAAGCGCGTCCGGTAGGCACTGGGAGTCACTCCGAGCCGCGTCACTTCAAGCGCGCGGGCGAACACCCGGCGGAGTGTCTCCGCCGAGTCGAGCCCGGATGCTCGCGCCACCCTTTCGAGTGGCTCCGTGCCGCCTTCGAGCAGCCGGGCCGTGTCCTAGCTGACCGACCACGGCTACGCCTCGCTGGTCTCGATCACGATCTCCGCGGTCAGTGTGCGGTGTACGGGACACCGGTCGGCGATCTCCATCAGCCTGGCCCGCTGGTCCGCGTCCAGCTCGCCGTCGAGCCGGATCTCCCGGCGGATCCGGCTCAACATCCCCGTCCCGGTCTCGCACTCCGCACAGTCCTTGGCGTGGATCCGGTCGTGGCGCAGCCGCACGGTGGTCCCGGTCAGCGGGATGCCCTTGCGGTCGGCGTACATCCGCAAGGTCATCGCCGTGCAGGTGCCCAGCGCCGAGAGCAGCAGCTCGTACGGATTGGGCCCGGCGTCGTCACCCCCGACGTCGGCCGCCTCGTCGGCCAGCAGCTCGTGCGTGGCGGTGGTGATCTTCTGGGTGTAGCGGCCGGTGCCCGCGTCGGTGACGACTACGGTGCCGGGTTCGTCGGGGCTCATGGGTCGCGCACACTCCGGCCAGCTCGAATTCTCAATGGTCTCAACGAGGTTCTGCCGCCGGAAGCCCGGCACGAACCGTTCTAGCACGTCCGCCTTGACCGTGCCGAACGTCGTTTGTGGACGTTGCCCGGCACCCTCGGTGAACGCCGCGAGGATCCGGCGCTTGAAGTCCGGCGGTGACCAGCGCGACCTCGGGCTCCAGGTGGACGGGGAGCTCGGGCGCGGCGTGCAGTGCGGTGGCCGTCCAGGAGATCCGGGCACGGTCCGCACCGACCCAGTGCGACAGCGGGAACCGGCGGGCTTCGTCAGCACTGTCCGGCACCGGGATTCCGGCGATCCGGGTCAGCGAGGGCGGGTTCATGGGCTGCCTTTCGGACGAGCAACGGTCCACTTTCGACCGTGCCCGCCGCCCGCGGATCGCACCTGGCGGCCACGGGACACAGATCCCACAGAGCCAGCCTGCGCCACGGCGTTCCCAAGACGTCGCGAATATCGTATCTTCTGCAGCAGGCGGATCCGCACACCGAGGTGAACGGTGTCCGCGAAGGGGGTGAGCGCCGATGGCCACTCGTCACCTGGCGACGCAGCCGGCGACCCAGGCCAACCGGGAACGTCTGCTCGACGCGGCATTGACCGTCCTGCTCGACCAGGGGGTCACCCGGCTGACCGTGCGTGCCGTGGCCGAGGCGGCCGGTGCGTCCACGATCGCGGTGTACACGCGGTTCGGCGGCCGCAGCGGCCTGCTCGACGCGCTGTACGAACGGACTTTCGACGCGCTACGCGGGATGCTCGACAGCTTGCCGCCGTCGAGCGAGGACGGGATAGCGGACCTGATCGGGCTGGCGCTGGCCTACCGCCGGTTCGCCTTGGACGGCCCGGCCCGGTACGCGCTGATGTATGAGCGGCCGGTCCCCGACTTCGATCCCGACCCGGAGCTGCGGGCGGTGGTCGTGCATACGACGTTCCGCCTGTTCGTCGAGCGGGTGCGGCAGGTGAGCCCGGACGGCGCCGACGCCCGCTCGTCGGCTTACAGCCTGTGGGCGACGATGCACGGTTTGGTGAGCGCCGAGCTGACCATGGGCTCCCGGGCCCCGCTCGCCGAGTGGTTCATCGCGCCCACTGAAGCCGCGAACGAGCAGGCCTACCTGACAGGCGTGACCGCGATGCTCACCGGCCTCGGCCTCCGCAACACCCACTGACGACACCCCCGCCCAGCCCGCGGACGTCACCGGGCGTGTCCGCAGTCTGTCCACGGGTATCCGCATCTGTGCACTGGTGACTGCCCTGGCCGCGCGCCGACAGTCGGCGTCCGCAACGACCACGATTCGTCGACGAGTTGCGCCCGAGTGTTGGCCGGGGGGGGTGGGAGCGGGACGCAGAACGGCCCCGGTCCGTGTGGACCGGGGCCGTTCTGGTGCTAGTCAGCTAGCGGGCGTGGTTCACGCGCCGCCGGACAGCTTCTCGCGCAGAGCCGCGAGCTGCTCGTCGCTGGCGAGCGTGCCGCCACTCTTCGCTTCGGCCGGGGCAGAGGTGTAGCTCTGCTCGCCACCGTCGCTGCTGCTGCTCGAGGAGCTGCTGGAACTGCTGGTGATGCCGGTCGCGGCGTCGGCAGCGGCTTCCGCGTCGTCCGCGGCGGCCTTGACGACCTGCTTCATGTGGGCCTCGTAACGAGTGTGGGCCTCAGCGTACTGACGCTCCCACTCCTCACGCTGCTTGTCGAAGCCGTCCTGCCACTCCTGGGTGTCCGGGTCGAAGCCCTCGGGGTAGATGTAGTTGCCCTCGGGGTCGTACTCGGCAGCCATGCCGTACTGCGTCGGGTCGAACTCGGTCTCCGGCGTGACGCCCTCGTTCGCCTGCTTCAGCGAGAGCGAGATGCGGCGACGCTCGAGGTCGATGTCGATGACCTTGACCATGACATCGCCGTTGACCTGGACGACCTGCTCCGGGATCTCCACGTGGCGCTCGGCCAGCTCGGAGATGTGGACCAGGCCCTCGATGCCCTCTTCGACGCGCACGAACGCACCGAACGGAACCAGCTTGGTGACCTTGCCCGGCACGATCTGGCCGATCGCGTGGGTGCGGGCGAACTGGCGCCACGGGTCTTCCTGGGTGGCCTTGAGCGACAGCGAAACGCGCTCACGGTCCATGTCGACGTCGAGGACCTCGACGGTGACTTCCTGGCCGACCTCGACAACCTCGGACGGGTGGTCGATGTGCTTCCAGGACAGCTCGGAGACGTGCACCAGGCCGTCGACGCCACCCAGGTCCACGAAGGCACCGAAGTTGACGATGGACGACACGACGCCCTTGCGGACCTGCCCCTTGGCCAGCGCGTTGAGGAACTCGCTGCGGACCTCGGACTGGGTCTGCTCCAGGTAGGCGCGGCGGGACAGGACCACGTTGTTGCGGTTCTTGTCCAGCTCGATGATCTTCGCCTCGAGCTCGCGGCCGACGTACGGCTGCAGGTCGCGGACGCGGCGCATCTCGACCAGCGACGCGGGGAGGAAGCCGCGGAGGCCGATGTCCAGGATGAGGCCACCCTTGACGACCTCGATGACGGTGCCCTTGACGGGCTCGTCCTTCTCCTTGAGCTCCTCGATCGTGCCCCACGCGCGCTCGTACTGCGCACGCTTCTTGGACAGGATCAGACGGCCTTCCTTGTCCTCCTTCTGGAGAACGAGGGCTTCGACCTCATCGCCTACGCTGACAACCTCAGCCGGGTCGACATCGTGTTTGATGGACAGCTCACGCGAGGGGATGACACCCTCGGTCTTGTAGCCGATGTCGAGCAGGACTTCGTCGCGGTCGACCTTGACGATGGTTCCTTCAACGATGTCGCCATCGTTGAAATACTTGATCGTCTTGTCGATCGCAGCGAGGAAGTCTTCCTCCGACCCGATGTCGTTGATGGCGACCTGCGGTGAGGCAGTCGGGGCGGTGACGGTGTCGATGGTCATTAGGCGGGTTGCTCCGGTTATGGATGGGGGATAGTGGGTTTGTAGTTTGTGCGCGCCATGGGCTCCACCGGCATGAGGCGACTACACAGGCAACGTCCCCAGGGAACGACCGCGAGCAGCACCGCAAACGGTGCGCGGCCTGAGCTCGGTACTCGCCAGGCGAGGCTGAGCGGAAGGCAGCGCGAACCCACTGCGCTAACACTTATCCTACGCGGCCACCTGTACACGGCACAATCAGGGTCGCTACCCCGCCGGGACCCGCCGGATAGGCTGGCCTTCGATGCTCCCACCTGGGGAACGATCACTCGGGGAAGGATAGTGGCTTGAACCAGCCCCCGACCACGGCGCCCGCGGGCGCGACCGGCCCGGTCGCGCCCGAAGAGGACCGCCACGCCCGCGCCGAACAGCACCTCGGGACCACCAGCGTGGCCTACCGCGCGGTCACCGGCGGGGAGGCCGCGGCGGCGAACCTCGCGTGGTGGGACGCGGACGCCGACGACTACCAGGCCACCCACGGCGAGTTCCTCGGCGACGCCGACTTCGTCTGGTGCCCCGAGGGGCTGCGCGAGGCCGACGTCGCCCTGCTCGGCGACGTGCGCGGACAGCGGGTGCTGGAGGTCGGCTGCGGCCAGGCCGCCTGCTCCCGGTGGCTGGCGGGCCAGGGCGCCCACCCCGTCGCGACCGACCTGTCGGCCGGGATGCTGCGCCACGCCGCCGCGGGCAACGAGCGGACCGGCCAGGCGGTGCCGCTGGTCCAGGCGAACGCCGAGCGGCTGCCGCTGGCGTCGGGAAGCTTCGACGCGGCGTGCTCGGCCTTCGGCGCGATCCCGTTCGTGGCTTCGGTGGACGCGGTGTTCGCCGAGGTCCACCGGGTGCTGCGGCCGGGCGGGCGGTGGGTGTTCTCGGTGACGCACCCGATGCGCTGGATCTTCCCCGACGACCCTGGCCCGCAGGGCCTCACCGTCACCCAGCCCTACTTCGACCGCACTCCGTACGTCGAGGTGGACGACGACGGCACGGCGACTTACGTCGAGTACCACCGGACCGTCGGCGACTACGTCCGGTCACTGTCCGACGCCGGGTTCGCCATGACCGACCTGATCGAACCGTCCTGGCCCGAGGGCCACACCCGGACGTGGGGTCAGTGGAGCCCCCTGCGCGGCAAGCTGTTCCCCGGCACCGCGATCTTCTGCGCGCACCGCGCGTGACGACGCTGGAAGACCAGCAGAACGCCCGATTCGCCGCCCTCGACCCGCTGCTGCCCCGGATGGGGCGCCTGCCCGCGGGCGAACTGCTGACCGCCGGCGCGGGAGCAGCGGGCGTGCTGACGAAGACGGTGCACCCGCCGGGCTCGTGGCAGAGCCTCTGGGGTCCCGGCGAGGTCTGGGAGCTGCTGCCGGTGCCGGGCGACGCCGCCGCGGCTGGCCTGGCCACCCTGCTCGACGTGTGGCGGGAGCGGATGCGGCGCGAGACGCCCGCACCGGACTCCGCGCGCGTGCTGACCTGGCCGAGCCGGGACGCCGAGGTCACCAGGGTGCTCCTGGACGACGGGTTCGTCCCGTGGATCTCACTCGCGGTGCGCGCGAACGAGCCGGTGGCGGACCCGGGGGCCGACGGTGTGACGGTCCGGCAGGCGACGGAGGGCGATCTGGAGGAAGTCGTCGAGCTGCGGCTCGAGGAACTGCGCTTCTCCGCGCTCGTCGGCACCAGCGTCGTCCGCCCGGAGGCCAGGGAACTGCTCACCCAGGAGGTGCTGCGGAGCAGCCGGTTCGGCGGCCGCATCTGGATCGCGGAGGTCGACGGCGTCGCGGCCGGGGTCGCCTGCTGCGGCTCGCCGGGCCCGTCCCAGGGCGGCGGGCGGCTCCCCGACGGCCTCTGGGGCTACGTCGGCACCCTGTCCGTCGCCCCCGCGGCCCGCCGCCTCGGCATCGGACGGGCACTGATGGCGATCGCGCATCGCGAGCTGAACGGGGTGGACGTACGCGGCACTTTTCTCTTCTACAACCCGGCGAACCCGCTCTCGACGGTGTTCTGGCACCGGCAGGGCTACCGTCCACTGTGGACCACGTGGGGCAGCTCCCCGGTGTGGGGGCGACGGAGGGGGAGATCGTGAGCATCGGCAAGGAGCTGCTCGCCGCGCAGCGGGCGCGCTTCGGCGCAGTCGACAGGCTGCTTCCGGAGCCCGCGCCGCCCGCCGCGGGTGAGCGGCTCGACGCGGCGACCGCGGGCGGTGGGCAGGTCTCCGGGATCCTGCAGCGGCAGGTTCACGGGCCGGGCGAGCTGCCGATGCTGTGGTCGGCGGCCGAGGTCTGGCAGCTCTTCCCGTACCCGGGCGGCAGTGGTGTCGAGGGGATGGACGTCCTGCTGCGCGCGTGGCGGGCCCGGCTGGACGCCGAAAATCCCGGTGCGGATTCCGCCTGCGTGGTCAACTGGCCGAGCCAGGACACCGAGGCGATCCGGGCGTTTCTCGACCACGGCATGGTCGCGCTGTCGTGCCTCGCCGTGCGGACCGGACTCCCACCAGCGGGGAAACCGCCCGGCGGGGTCGTGATCCGCCGGGCCGGGCCCCGGGATTTCGACGCCGCCCTCGCGCTGTCGGGCGCCACCTTCGACTACGCGGGGCTGGTCGCGAGCGCGTGGCGGCCGAACACCGCCGCGCTGCTCTCCCCCGGGCTGAGTGAGGCGCTCGGCGAGGAAAACCCGGCTATCTGGCTGGCCGAGCGAGCCGGGACGCCGGTGGCGCTGGCCCACTACGGCTGGGTCGACTCGACGCTGGGCTCCCCCGAGGGCGAGCTGCTCCCGCCCGGTTTGTGGGGGTATGTGAACAACGTCGTCACCGCGCCCGAAGCCAGGGGCACCGGCGTGGGCCGCGCGCTGATGTCGCACGTGCACGCGGAGCTGCGCGCCGAGGGCGCCGCCGGGACTTACCTCTACTACAACCCGCCGAATCCGCTGTCCTCGGTCTTCTGGCACCGGCAGGGCTATCGTCCACTGTGGACGTCGTGGGAGGCTCGGCCCGCGGGGCGACTCCGGTGATCGCCACCCGGAAGTGTGACGTCCGCCCCGGACGGCCGGTTCCGCTTGCCGCCGGACCCCGGGAGGGCTAATTTTTGAACTGACCAGTCAGTTCAAATGCGCCTTCCCCGCTGGAGCTCCCGTGCAGGTACGAGCCGACAGGGTGTCCCTCGAAGGGCCCCACGGCACGCTGTTACCCCCCACTTCCCTGACCGTCTCGGCGGGTCAGTTCGCGATCGCCCACGGCGAGCCCGGGGTGGGGATCACCGCGTTTGGCCTCGCGCTGGCCGGGCGGATGAAGCCGACCACCGGCCACGTCACCCTGGACGGCGAGACGGCGTCGCTGCGCGAACTGGTCGCGGTCGTCGACGCCCCCGGGGTCAGCGAGCCCGACGACGCGCTGTCCCTGCGCGTAGTCGTCGGCGAGGAGCTCGCGCTCGCCCACCTGCCCGCGGGCAAGGACGATGTCGCCCAGTGGCTGGCCGCGCAGGACCTGTCGGCCTTCGCCTCGACGCGCTTCGAGAACATCGAGCCCGCGCTGCGCACCCGCCTGCTCAGCACGCTGGCCGCGAGCCGTCCTGGCGTTCGGGTGCTGGTGCTCGACACCCCCGACCGGCACACCAGCGACGTCGACAGCTGGGCGCGGCTCGCCCGCGAGCACGCCGAACGCGGCCTCGCCGTGGTCGTGCTGTCCGCGACCACCCCGTTCTCCGCGCTGCCGCATCCGCCCGCCCGCGTCGGCGAGCTCGAGCAGCCGGAACCACTGCAGTGCCAGCCCGTGCCAGTAGACGTAGAAACAGCGCCTCTCGAGGCAGACACGATCGCCGAAGGAGACCAGGCATGAGCAGCCTCCGCATCGCTTTCAACGAACTGCGCAGGCTGAGCGCCGGTACCCTGCCGAAGATCGCGCTGATCGCGCTGGTGTTCGTCCCGCTCCTCTACGCGTCGTTCTACCTCTACGCGAACTTCGACCCGTACTCCCGCCTCGACAAGCTCCCGGCCGCGGTGGTCACCTCCGACGCCGGCGCCAAGGACAGCACCGGGCAGGTCCGCAACGTCGGCCGCGAGGTGACCGACGAACTCGTCGGCTCCGGCACCTTCCAGTGGCACGAGGTCTCCGCCGACGACGCCCGCAACGGCGTGCGCGACGACAAGTACTCGTTCGTCATCGGCATCCCGCGCGACTTCTCCGCGGCGCTGTTGTCTTCTGGCGATTTCCAGCCGCAGCAGGCGACGATCACGCTGACCACGAACGACTCGAACAACTACCTGTCCGGCACGATCGCCAAGCAGGTGGCCGAGCAGGTCCGCAAGACGATCGCGGAGAAGATCGGCAGCGAGGCGGCGAACCGGTTCCTGGTCGGCTTCTCCACCATCTTCGGCAAGATCCAGGAAGCGTCGACAGGCGCGAACAAACTCGCCGACGGCGCCACCCAGCTCAAGACCGGCCAGGCTCAGCTGGCCGACGGCGCTTCCCAGCTCGCGAGCGGGTCTGCGACGCTCGCGACCGGCCTGACAACGTTGAAACAAGGCACCGCCCAGCTGCCGTCTCAGACCAAACAGCTCGCCGACGGCGCCAGTCAGGTCGCCGCGGGGAACCAGAAGGTCTCCGACGCGGCGTCGCTGGCGGCCAAGGCGTCGAGCGACGTCCAGGGCAAGCTCGACGGCTACCGCACCCAGCTGTCACAGGACCTCAAGAACGCGGGCGTGCCCGAAGCGCAGGTCCAGGACATCCTCGCCAAGGCCGACCAGCTCCGCTCCCCCGTCGACCAGGCCAACACCACCATCCAGGGCGCCAACTCGCAGCTGGCGACGCTGGCCGGTGGCGCGCGCCAGGTCTCCGAAGGCGCGGCCAAGCTCGCTTCGGCGTCGCCGCAGCTCGCGGACGGCATCTCCCAGGCGTCCGACGGGGCGAACCAGCTCCGTGACGGCGCCGCGAAGCTGAACGACGGCGAGAAGACGGCCGTGACCGGCACCAAGCAGCTCGCCGACGGTTCGGTCCAGCTGCGCGATGGCCTGGCCGCCGGGCTCAAGGAGATCCCCAACCCCGACGACCCGACCCGCACGGCGACGGCCAACACCATCGCCGACCCGGTCGCGGTCAACTCCGTCGGTGTCGCCTCGGCGGGCACCTACGGCGCGGGGCTCGCCCCGTTCTTCATCTCGCTCGCCACCTGGATCGGCGCGTTCGTCCTGTTCCTGTTGCTGCGCCCGCTCTCCACCCGCGCGCTCACCGCGGGCGCGTCCCCCTTCCGGGTGGCGCTGGGCGGCTGGCTGGCCTCGGCGCTGCTCGGCGTCGCGCAGGTGATCGTGCTGTTCGGTGCGGTGACCTGGCTGGTCGGGATCCACATCGCGCATCCGCTGGGCGCGATCGGGTTCGCGATACTGGTGTCGCTGACGTTCACCTCGGTGGTGCACGCGCTCAACGCGTTCTTCGGCGCGGTCGGCAAGTTCCTCGGCCTGGTGCTGCTGGTGCTCCAGCTGGTCAGCGCGGGCGGCACGTTCCCATGGCAGACGATCCCGGACGCGCTGTACCCGCTGCACATCGTGCTGCCGATGGGTTACGCGATCGACGGGTTCCGGCATCTGCTCTACACCGGTGCCTCGCTGAAGATCCTCGGCGACATCGGCGTGCTGCTCGCCTATCTCGTCGGCGGGATCCTGCTGTCCACGCTCGCCGCCCGGAAGCGTCGCATGTGGACGGTGTCGGCGCTCAAGCCGGAACTGAGCCTGTGAGCGGCCGGGGCGGTGCCACCAAACAGAAACTGTTCGAATCGACGCTGCGGCTCTCGGCCAGCCGCGGCCTGGTCGGGCTGACCGTCGACGACATCGCGGCCGAGGCCGGTGTCGCCAAAGGCACGGTGTACTACAACTTCGGCAGCAAGGACGGCCTCGTCGACGCGCTGCTGCGGTACGGCGTCGGCCTGCTGGCGGATCGACTTCGTGCGGAAGCGGGCGAAGGCGATCCGCTGGCGATCATCGAGGCGCAGGTCGACTCGACGCTGGGGTTCATCGCGGAGTACCCGGGGTTCTCGCAGATCCTGGTCAGCGAGATGTGGCGGACGCCGGGCCAATGGCACGAGACGCTGACGCTGCTGCGCGCGGAGATCATCTCGATCGTGCGTGAGCAGCTGGAGCGGCTCTCCGAGGCCGGACGGCTGCCCGAGGATGTCCAGCCGCCGACCGCGGCGGCCGGACTGTTCGGCACGATGCTGGTCGTCGCGCTGGACTGGCAGGTCTTCCAGCCCCAACGCACCCGCGCCGAAGTCCGCGAGTCGGTGATGGTGCTCATCCGCGGGCTGGGACGCCAGCCGGGTGATACGCACTGAACTGGCCGAGGAGGGCGGCGGGCCGGTCACCGGCCTCGCCGTTCGGCGATCCCCCGAAGCGTCCCGCGCAGCTCGGCGGTGTCCGCGCCGAACAATTCGACGTCGAGCTCGCGGGCGATCTTCGTCGCGGCCCGCACCAGCTCACGCCCTTCATCGGTCAGGGTCAGGCGCAGCGCACGGGCGTCGGACTCGTGGGCGTGACGGAGCAGCAGGCCCCGCTCCGCCAAGGTGCGGATCACCTTCGAGGTCATCATGCGATCGGCCCCGGCCCGCTCGGCGACCTCCTGCTGGGTCGGCGGCCCGCCGAGGTGTTCCAGCCAGCCCGCCGACGCCAGCAGCAGGAACTGGGTGGGCGTGAGCCCAGCCGGGCGGAGGCGGGCCGGACTCCGCCGCGGGAGCAAGTCCCTGAAGGCCACCTTCACGGCGTTAAACGCCGTGAAGGTGGCCTTCAGGGACAGTTGAAGTGCGCAATACGATCGCCGAGTTCTACGCCGCCATCTGCTCGTACTGCGGCATACTGCTCATCAGCAGAAGATACTGAGTCTGTTCCTGCATGACGGCAGGAGAGCCCACCAGCGCGCGAATCGCGCGTTCGTGAACAAATTTGTGCACTGCGGAGAATCCTTGGACTCCACTAGTTTTGGCGGTCCATCCGAGCTTTGACCACAACATCAACCTGGTCTCGGGCGACCACGCCTGCCCATTCGAACAGTGTTCGTGCATAGGGTTCGATCTGATGCAAACCCGGCAACGCCATGGGGTCATAGCCGATGATGGTCCGGGCCAGATTCTCCTGAATGATGATCGACTTCAACGGATCTGTAAGCTGATGGAAGTAGGGGCGCACCCAGTAGAGTCACCTCAACGGATAACCCCTATGCGGGGCGGCACTACGAGTAGTACCGGCGCAGTTGCGGCCAGAACCTCGACCAGTGACCCGAGGTCCCGGCGCACAACGCGATCTTGGTGCCCTGCTCGTCGTTGTCGAGGCCGAGGCCGTTGTCATGGACGGCGACGTCATGGCAGCCGACGAGGAACCTGCGTGCCGGGTCGTCGTTCTCGAACCGGCCGACCAGCACGACCGGCCCGGTCAGGGAGTCGGGCGGCGGACCCCAGTCCGCGTAGGACATGTGGCCGGAGTACGGCTTCGGCAGCCCGATTCCCGGGCCGTACAACTCGACAGCGCCCGCCTGGCCGTAGTTGCCGGTCAGGATCACGGCGGTGGCGCGCTGCCCCGGCGGGATCTGCTGCCAGACCCCGGCGACCGTCTGCACGAACTTCGGCCAGCCGACCTGCTCGCCGGCATCGTTGTTCACCGCCGTCACCGGAGCCAGTGCCGAAGGCGGCAGGATCGGCAGCCCGATCACCAGGGAGATCCCGGCTCCCACCACCGCGGCGATCGTCCAGCCCACCCTGCGGCGGCCACGGTCGAGCCAGCGCAGCGACGGCTCGGCACCCGCGGCCGTCAGCAGGAGCAGCAGCGGGGCCGCGTAGTACGGCTTCCCGCCGAGCAGCAGCAGCGCGACGCAGACGATCGGGTAGGTCAGGGCGAGCGCGCGGGCCCAGCGCAGCGCGGGTTCGCGCCACAACCGCACCAGCCCGGCGATCCACACAGGAACCAGCACCGGGGCCACGTAGACCAGTTGCAGGGGCACGAACATGATCCGGTTCTCGGTGCCGTCGCTCGCGGCGATCCCGGAGGCGACGGACAGCATCGGGAAGTTCTCCGAGGCCTGCCACATCAGGACCGGCGCCGCCAGCACCGCGGCGAGCGGGACGGCCACCAGCAACCACAGGCTGGTCAGCACCGAGCGCGGACCCGTCACCAGCAACGCGAGCCCGAGCGCGGCCACCAGTAGCAGGACCAGCCACTTGTTCGCCAGCCCGATGCCGATCACCGCACCGATCGGCAGCCACCAGCGCCCGTCGCCGGTCCGCAGCAGGCGCAGGGTCAGCAGCCCGAGCGTCACCCACACCAGCAGGTCGAACGTCGAGGTGGACAGCAGGTGGGACACGACGAGCCCGAACCCCGACAACGCCGTCGCCGCCGCGGACAGCACCTGCGGGCCCCGCCCGCCACCCAGCTCGCGCGCGACCAGCGAGACCACGACAACCGTCGCCGCCGCCATCAGTATCGCGACGATCCGCAGGCCGGTCGGGGTCTCGCCGAACAGCGCGCTCGACGCCCTGGCGAGCAACGGCGTGAGCGGCGGCTGGTCGACGTAACCCCAGGCCGGGTGTTTGCCCGCGGCCAGGAAATACAGTTCGTCGCGGAAAAACCCATACCGGCCCGAGAACGCGGCCAGCACCGCGACCTGCGCGAGCACCACCGCGCCGACCGGCCTCAGCGCGAACGACGGCAATCGCTCCTCGGACATAGTCACCCCCGTCACCCGTGCGTCAAACCCTACCGCCGCTCGCCCCAAAATCTCTCGCGAACGCCTGCGCACGGGCCTTCGGCGACCGCCGCTGGTTGAGCGTCGGACTACCACGATTCGTCGACGAGTTGCGGGGTTCGAACCCGCCGGGGCTAGTGGGCGGCGTCGTTCCAGGACCGGCCGTAGCCGACCGAGACCTCCAGCGGCACCGCGAGCTGGTACGCCGAGCCCATGCCCGCACGGACGAGGGCTTCGAGCTCGGTGTGCTCGCCTTCGGCGACCTCGAGCACGAGTTCGTCGTGGACCTGCAGGAGCACGCGGCTGCGCAGCTTCGCCTCCACGAGCGCCTTGTGCACGTTGAGCATCGCGACCTTGATGATGTCCGCCGCGCTGCCCTGGATGGGCGCGTTGAGCGCCATCCGCTCGGCCATCTCGCGGCGCTGGCGGTTGTCGCTGTTGAGGTCGGGCAGGTAGCGGCGGCGGCCGAAGATGGTCTCGGTGTAGCCGACCTTGCCCGCCTCGCCGACCACTGAGTGCAGGTAGTCGCGCACGCCGCCGAAGCGGGAGAAGTACGCCTCCATCTGCGCCTTGGCTTCCTCGTTGGAGATCTTCAGCTGCTGGGCCAGGCCATAGGACGAAAGCCCGTACGCCAGGCCGTACGACATCGCCTTCACCCGGTAGCGCAGCTCCGGGGTGACCTCCTCCGGCGGCAGCGAGAAAGCCTTCGACGCGACGAAGGTGTGCAGGTCCTCACCGGTGTTGAAGGCCTCGATCAGCCCCTCGTCCTTCGACAGGTGGGCCATGATCCGCATCTCGATCTGGCTGTAGTCCGCCGTCATCAGCTCGGCGAACCCGGCGCCGACGACGAAGGCGTCGCGGATGCGGCGGCCCTCTTCGGTGCGGACCGGGATGTTCTGCAGGTTCGGGTCCACAGAGGACAGACGACCGGTGGCCGCGACCGTCTGCTGCAGGGTGGTGTGGATGCGGCCGTCGTCGGCGACGGACTTGATCAGCCCCTCGACCGTGACTCGCAGGCGCGTGGCGTCCCGGTGCTCCAGCATGTGGGCCAGGAACGGGTGCTCGGTCTTCTCGAACAGGCCCTGCAACGCCTCGGCGTCGGTGGTGTAGCCCGTCTTGGTGCGCTTGGTCTTCGGCATTTCGAGCTCGTCGAACAGCACGACCTGCAGCTGCTTCGGCGAGCCGAGGTTGATCTGCTTGCCGATCACCTCGTACGCCGACTCGGCCGCCTGGGTGACCCGGGCGAGGTGGTGCGCCTCCAGCTCGGTGAGCTGCTCGACGTCCACCGCGACCCCGGCGGCCTCCAGCTCGGTGATGACCTCGAGCAACGGCAGCTCGAGGTCGGTGAGCAGCCGGGCGCCGCCGATCTCCTCGAGCTCCTTGCCCAGCGCCGCCGCGAGCTCGAGCACCGCGCGTGCCTTGACCAGCTCGGCCTGGATCTCCTTGAGCTCGAGATCCTCCGCGCCGCCGCCGTCGAGCAGCGAAAGCTGGCCGTCACCGGTGTCGGCGTCCGAGCGCAGCTCGCGGTGCAGGTACCGCAGGGCGAGGTCGTCGAGCTCGAAGGTGCGCTGGCCGGGACGCACCAGGTACGCGGCGAGGGAGGTGTCCATGGCCAGCCCGGCGAACGCCCAGCCGCGGGCGCGCACGGCGTGCAGCGGGACCTTCAGCTCGTGGCCGACCTTGGTGATCTTCTCGTCCGCCAGCCAGGCGGCGAGCGCCTTGTCGTCGGCCTCGTCCATCGTGGTGACGTCGATGTACGCGCCGCCGCCGTTGGGCGCCGCGAACGCGATCGCCTTGAGGTCCGAACGCACGGAAGCGCCGGTGGAACGGAACGAGAGCCCGACCGGCTCGGCGGCACTCGCGTTGGTGGAGAGCCAAGCCGCGAGCGCGCCAGGGTCGAGCTTGTTTCCCTTGACCTCGAAGCCCTCTTCGGCCTCGGGCTCCGCGCTGCTCAGGGTGGCGAACAACCGGTCACGCAGGACGCGGAACTCCAGCTCGTCGAACAGCCTGTGCACCGCGTCGCGGTCCCAGGGGCGCAGCTCGAGCTCGGCCGGGCCCGCTTCGAGCTCGACGTCGCGGATCAGCTCGGTCAGGTGCCTGTTGAGCGAGACCGCGTCGAGGTTCGCGCGCAGTGATTCGCCGACCTTGCCCTTGACCTCGTCGACCCGGTCGATCAGCTCGCCGAGCGAACCGAACTGCTGGATCCACTTGGTCGCCGTCTTCTCCCCCACCCCGGGGATGCCGGGCAGGTTGTCCGAAGGGTCGCCGCGCAGGGCGGCGAAATCCGGGTACTGGGCCGGGGTCAGGCCGTACTTCTCCTCGACCGCCTCCGGGGTGTACCGCGTGAGCTCGGAAACGCCCTTCTTCGGGTACAGCACGGTGACGTGGTCGGTGACCAGCTGCAGGGCATCCCTGTCACCCGTGCAGATGAGGACGTCGAAGTCCTGCGCCTCCGCCTGGGTGGTCAGCGTGGCGATGACGTCGTCGGCCTCGAAATTCTCCTTGGTCAGCGCCGGAATGCCGAGCACGGCGAGGATGTCCTGCACCAGGGAGACCTGGCCCTTGAAATCCTCTGGCGTGGCCGACCGGCCCGCCTTGTACTCCGCGTACGCCTCGGACCGGAAGGTCTTGCGCGACAGGTCGAACGCGACCGCGAGATGGGTGGGTTTCTCGTCGCGCAGGAGGTTGATCAGCATCGAGGTGAAGCCGAAGACCGCGTTGGTCACCTGGCCGGTCTGCGTGCGGAACCGATCGGCGGGCACCGCGAAAAAGGCCCGGTAGGCCATGGAATGGCCGTCGATCAGCAGCAGCCGCGGCCGCTCGGCTGTGGCGGACGCGCCGGTGGTTTTGGCAACGGGTCGGTTCTCACTCGGGCTCACGGAGGCGAGTCTAGGGTGAGGGTCCGACACTCTTACGTGTCGCATGGAATAGGAGCAGTACGTGACCGAGGATGCGGGCGAGATCGCCCTCGACCAGTACGCCGGGATAGACCCGCGCGTCGCCGACCAGCAGTTGAACGACAAGATCGGGATGAAGCTCCTCGAGACGAGCCCCGAACGGGTGGTCGGCACGATCCCGGTCGACGGCAATCTCCAGCCATACGGACTGCTGCACGGCGGCGCGAACGCGGTGCTGGCCGAGGCGCTCGGCTCGGTCGTGGCCGCGCTGAACGCCGGTCCGGACAAGGCGGCCATGGGACTGGAACTGTCCTGCACCCACCACCGGGCGGTCCGCTCGGGCACGGTGACCGGGGTGGCCACCCCGGTGCACGTCGGGCGCGGGACCATCACCACCGAGATCGTGCTGACCGACGACCAGGACCGCCGCACCTGCACCGCGCGGCTCACCTGCGTCGTCCGGGACCGCCCACCAAACGACTGACCCTGCACTCCAGCCGCCCCTGAAGGCCACCTTCACGGCGTCTAACGCCGTGAAGGTGGCCTTCAGGGGCAGTCAACGGTGGTGACCGGTTCGACCAGATCCGGCTGTGCGAACTCCATCGTGACTCCCCGTGCCCTGCGGGTTCCGGCCGGAACCTCCGCCGAAACCCACCGAACCACGGACCGTCGACACTGGGCCAACAGCTTTTCGGGCGCTGACGACAACCGCTGGTTGTGACCGGGCCCCGGCAGCGTCACGGGCGGGCCGGGTGCGGCACGGAGCACGCGAAAGACCAGGAAAATGCCAGGAAACCGGCCAGGAAACCGGTTTTGAATGTCCGGTATTGACATACACCCGAAACACCCGTGTCACCCATTGGCGGCCATTCTTAAGACACACCACGCCGCTCAGTGACCGACCCTGCCCCCAATGCCCCCAAGGTTCGCCCTTTCGTGCAAATACGTCCGGTTCCAACCGTCACGATGTGGACACAGAGTACTGAGAGCAACTGTGCAGAAGTGGGGGTACAGGGATATCTTCCTGCCCTAACCTAGCCCCTGCGTCAGGGGCAACGCCTACCGGCGGCTGGTTGGTTATGGGAGGTAGTCGGTGTCAGCAGTGCGATTTGGACGAGTTCTCGCCCTCGCGGCGGCAACGTCGTTGGTGTTGGCGGGCTGTGCCGGAGGCACCAGCTCGTCCGGCAGCGGGGACGGCTCCACACTCAAGATCGGGTTCATGGGCGACCTGACCGGTGAGAACTCCGGAATCGTGATTCCGCCGAACAACGGCGCGAAGCTTGCGATCGACGAGTACAACGCCACGAACCCCAAGGTCAAGCTCGAGCTGAAGAACTACGACAGCCAGGGCAAGGCCGAGCAGGCCACCTCGCTCGTGACGACGGCCATCGGTCAGGACAAGATCACGGCCCTGATCGGCCCCGCCTTCTCCGGCGAGTCCAAGGCCGTCGGCGGCATCCTCGAGCAGGGCAAGGTCCCGAGCGTCTCGCCGTCCGCGACCAACCCCGGCCTCGCCGGGAACAACTGGAAGTACTGGCACCGCGTCGTCGCGAACGACAACGACCAGGGCCCCGGTATCGCGAACTTCCTGATCGCGGCCAAGTCCCCGAAGAAGGCCTACGTCATCTCCGATGACCAGGAGTACAGCGTCGGCCTGGCGGACGCCTTCGAGAAGACCTTCAAGGACAAGAGCATCCCGACCGAGCGCGACAAGTTCGCGAAGGACGCGTCCGACTACTCCTCGACCGTGCAGAAGGTCAAGGCGGCCAACCCGGACGTCATCACCTTCGGTGGCTACTACGCGCAGGCCGGTCGTCTGCTCAAGCAGCTCCGTGACGGCGGCGTGAAGGCCGTCTTCGCCACCGGCGACGGATCGCTCGACCCGCAGCTGGTCAGCGGCGCGGGTGCCGCGGCCGCCGAGGGCGCCGTCGTCGGCTGCCCGTGCAACATCCCCGACCCGGGTACCCCCGGCGACGATTTCGCCACCAAGTACAAGGCGAAGTTCAACGTCGATCCGGCGATCTACGCGACCGAGGGCTACGACTCGGCGACCGCGATCATCAACGCGGTCAAGGCCGGCAACACCACCGGCGAGAAGATCAACGAGTTCCTGAAGACGGTCGACTTCAAGGGTGTCTCGAAGCAGATCAAGTTCAAGGACAACGGCGAGCCGCAGACCAACGCGATCTACGTGTACCAGATCGTCGGCGGCGTCATCAAGAACCTGGGAGCCTCGACCGAAGCCAAGATCACCGGCTGACGGAGCAGCTAGACCGTCTTAACGGGAGCGGGGGCGCTGTGCAGACCACAGCACCCCCGCTCTCCGCCAATGTGGCGACACCTCGCCCCGTCAGGTAAGGCACTCACGTCATGTTTCAAGACCTGCAAAGCCAGTTTCTCGGCAGCACAGTCGGCGGACTGGTGGCCGGATCCATCTACGCGCTCATCGCTTTGGGCTACACCATGGTCTACGGCGTACTCCGGCTGATCAACTTCGCGCACTCCGAAATCTTCATGATCGGGACGATGACGTCCCTGTTCATCCTGATCACGCTCGCGCCGACCGCGCCGTTCACCGTCTTCTCGATGATCGGGATCCTGCTCCTGCTCGTCGTCGTGTCCGCACTCGTCTCCGGCGGCTCGGCGATCGTGTTGGAGCAAGTCGCCTACCGGCCACTACGCAAGAAGGGCGCGACCCGGCTCGCCGCCCTCATCTCCGCGATCGGCGCGTCGCTGTTCCTGCAGGAACTGTTCGCGCTAGTGATCGTCCCGAAGGTCTTCGACAAGCCGGGCCGCGTGCAGCAGTCCGCGCCCCGGTTCATCCCGCACGACGAGCTGTTCCGCATCGGCAACGGCGTGGTGCGCACCGACCACGTGTTCGTCATCGCCGCCGCCGTCATCGTGATGGTCGTGCTCGACCAGCTGGTGCGGCGCACCCGGATCGGCCGCGGCATCCGCGCGACCGCCCAGGACCCCGAAGCCGCCGTGCTGATGGGCGTGAGCATCGACCGCATCGTGCGCATCACGTTCCTGCTCGGTGGGGCCATGGCCGGTGTCGCCGCCGCCCTGTTCGTCATGGAGTACGAGAACACCGACTACCGGATCGGCTTCCTGCTCGGCATCAAGGCGTTCACCGCGGCCGTGCTCGGCGGAATCGGAAACCTGCGAGGCGCCCTGCTCGGCGGAGTCGTGCTGGGCCTGGTGGAGAACTGGAGCTCGATCTTCCTCGGCTCGGCCTGGAAGGACGTCACGGCCTTCGTGATCCTGGTGCTCGTGCTCATGTTCCGGCCCACCGGCATTCTCGGTGAATCGCTGCAGCGGGCACGCGTATGAAAGGCGAAGCAGAAGTGGCTAACGGCAACGGATCCCGCCAGCCGCGGGGATTCCACCCGATCGACAAGGCGCGGGACTGGTGGGCGGACGCCCCGCAGTGGCAGCGCTACGGCACCTATCTCGTGGTGCTGGTGCTGGCCCTGATCCTGCCCGCGCCCTGGATCGGCTCGTTCATGTCGCCGGACTCGGACTGGACGAACGTCCTCATCTTCCCGATCGGCACCTACATCCTGCTCGCGATCGGCCTCAACATCGTGGTCGGCC
Organism: Amycolatopsis sp. H20-H5; assembly: GCF_035828755.1. Taxonomy (NCBI): domain Bacteria; kingdom Bacillati; phylum Actinomycetota; class Actinomycetes; order Pseudonocardiales; family Pseudonocardiaceae; genus Amycolatopsis; species Amycolatopsis sp. H20-H5. The sequence continues at coordinate 134,683 of NZ_JAYMZS010000003.1, forward strand.
ACGCGGGCATGCTGGACCTCGGGTTCGTCGCGTTCTTCGCGATCGGCGCGTACACCCTGGCCACGATGAGCACCAAGTACGGCTGGGCGTTCTGGCCGACGCTGGTGCTGGGCATCTTCCTGGCCGCGATGTCCGGCGTGATCCTCGGCGCCCCGACGCTACGGCTACGCGGGGACTACCTGGCGATCGTGACGCTGGGCTTCGGGGAGATCGTCCGGATCACCGCGAACAACACCGACGCGATCGGTGGCGCCCCCGGCATCACCAACATCCCGCACCCCGAACCGATGTTCGGCGTGGAGTTCTTCCTGGACCCTGCACCGTACTACTACCTGATCCTGTTCGCGATCGTGCTGGTGATCGTGTTCTCGGTCCGGCTGCACAAGAGCCGGGTCGGGCGGGCCTGGGCGGCCATCCGCGAGGACGAGGACGCGGCCGAACTGATGGGCGTCCCGACGTTCAAGTTCAAGCTGCTCGCCTTCGCCATCGGCGCCATGATCGGTGGTTTCGCCGGCACGATCTACGCCAGCAAGGCGGTCTACATCGCACCGCCGAACTTCCCGTTCATCCTGTCGGCGACGATCCTGGCCGCGGTGGTTCTCGGCGGTGCCGGCAACCTGCCCGGCGTCATCCTCGGCGCCTTCATCGTCGCGTGGCTGCCCGAGCGGTTCAGGTTCCTGGCCGAGTACCGCATCCTGATCTTCGGGTTCGTCCTCGTCCTGATGATGGCGCTGCGGCCCGAGGGACTGCTGCCGTCGAGGCAACGCAAAGCCGAGCTGAGAGAAGGAACCGGCGGAATGGGTGCGATGGGCGCCGAAGTGGCCGGTCCGGACTCCGAGGCGTCGGCGGAGGTGACCAAATGAGCGCACTGTTCGAGTTCGACAACGTGACCATGCGCTTCGGCGGCGTCACGGCGCTGCGCGAGGTGAGCCTCACCATCAACACCGGCGAGATCTTCGCCCTGATCGGCCCGAACGGCGCCGGCAAGACGACGGTGTTCAACGTCGTCACCGGGGTCTATCAGCCGTCCGAGGGCGAGGTGCGGTTCGACGGGAACCGCGTCGACGGCATGAAGCGGTTCAAGGTCACCAAGAGCGGCATCGCCAGGACATTCCAGAACATCCGGCTGTTCCACAACATGTCGGCGCTCGAGAACGTCATGGTGGGTGCGGACGCGCACCACAAGACCGGCGCGATCGGCGCTGTCCTCGGCCTTCCCTGGCACCGCAAGGAGGAGAAGCGCGGCCGTGAGGCGGCGCGGGCGCTGCTCGACTTCGTCGGTATCTCCAAAGTGGAGCACGAAGCCGCGAAGAACCTCTCCTACGGCGACCAGCGCCGCCTGGAGATCGCGCGGGCGCTGGCGACGGATCCGAAGCTGCTCATGCTCGACGAGCCCGCCGCCGGGATGAACCCGGCGGAGAAGAACGATCTCCAGGTCCTGATCCGCAAGATCCGCGACGACGGCCGCACGGTCCTGCTGATCGAGCACGACATGGGCCTGGTCATGCACATCAGCGACCGCCTGGCGGTGCTCGACTTCGGCCAGCTCATCGCAGAAGGGCTCCCGCACGAGGTGCAGAACAACCAGAAGGTCATCGAGGCGTACCTGGGGGTGGCGGAAGATGCTTCTTGAGGTTCAGGACATCAACGTCCACTACGGGAAGATCGCCGCGCTCAAGGGTATGAGCATCGAGGTCAACGAGGGTGAGATCGTCTCGCTGATCGGCGCCAACGGCGCGGGCAAGACCACGACGCTCAAGACCATCTCGGGGCTGCGGCCCCTGACCAGCGGCCGGATCGTGTTCGACGGCCAGGACATCTCGAAGCTGGCCGGGCACAAGCGGGTCCTGCTGGGCATCGGCCAGTCACCGGAAGGCCGGGGCGTGTTCCCCGGGATGACGGTGCAGGAGAACCTCCTGATGGGCGCGTACACCCGCAAGGGTGACCTCCAGCCGGACCTCGACGAGGTCTACGGGCTGTTCCCCCGGCTGGCCGAGCGGATGACGCAGTTCGGCGGCACGATGTCCGGTGGCGAGCAGCAGATGATCGCCATCGGCCGCGCGCTGATGACCAAACCCAAGGTGCTGCTGCTCGACGAGCCGTCGATGGGCCTGGCGCCGATGCTGATCGCGCAGATCTTCGAGATCATCAAGGAGATCAACTCGCGGGGCACGACCGTGCTGCTCGTGGAGCAGAACGCGCAGCAGGCGCTGAAGCTCTCCGATCGCGCGTACGTGCTGGAGACCGGCCAGGTGGTCAAGAGCGCCCGTGGCGCCGATCTCCTCAACGACCCGCAGGTCCGGGCCGCCTACCTCGGTGGCGATCTGGGCGTCTGACGTGTCGTCGTAGCCGGAAGGGCCCCATCGCACACCGCGGTGGGGCCCTTCCGCGTGTCCGGTCAGCCGAGGCTGATCTCGGTGCCCTGCAGGTTCTTCATGTCGGTGAGCGTCGGGCCGCCGACCGCGCGCAGGGCCACGGCCTTGCGGTCCTTGGGGATGTCGAAGTACAGGTCGAACTCGACCCGCACGTTCGGGCCGAGATCGAAGGTCCCCGGCTGCCGTTTGATCAGCATGGCCTGCTCGTCGGGGCCGACGGTCGCGCCGTTGTCCTCCACGAGGAGCTGGCGTTTGGTGTCGAACGGGACGCTGGACAGCCCGGTGCTTGTCACGACCACGCGGAAGCGGGCGTACTGCCCCTTGGCCTGCCACTCAGCGTGGCTGCCGGTGATGTTCGAGAAACCCGTCGTCAGGCCGATCAGCGTGAACACGGTCGACCCGTTGGTCGCCGGAGGCAGCTTCAACGGCGTCTCGTTCTCACGCACGGGCCGCGGGGGCAGCTCGTAAGTCGGCTTCGCCGGTGGGGCGCTCGAACAACCACCGGCGAGCAACGCGACGACGACGACGGCGGCGGTTCTGCGGCGGGACACACGCAGATTGTGGCACGAGACAGCAGTCACACGAACAGGTGAATCATGTCCGCTGAGCGGCTGTGTTTCGCCCGGCCACCGTCTCCGGCGACCGGGCGAACCGGGATCAGCTGCCGATACTCTCGACGACCGCCTCGGCCACGGCCTTCATGGTCGTGCGGCGGTCCATCGCGGTCCGCTGGATCCAGCGGAAGGCGTCCGGCTCGGTGAGGCCCTGCTGGCTCATCAGCAGGCCCTTCGCCCGGTCGATGACCTTGCGGGTCTCGAGTCGGTCGGTGAGCCCGGCGACCTCGGCCTCGAGCGCCTGGAGCTCGGAGAACCGGCTCACCGCCAGCTCGATGGCCGGCACCAGGTCGCGCTTGGCGAACGGCTTGACCAGATACGCCATCGTGCCCGCGTCCCTCGCCCGCTCGACGAGGTCACGCTGGCTGAAAGCGGTGAGGATGACGACCGGGGCGATCCGGTCGCCGGTGATCTTCGACGCGGCCTCGATACCGTCGAGCTTGGGCATCTTGACATCGAGGATCACCAGGTCAGGCTTCAGTTCGGTGGCCAGACTGATGGCTTGCTCACCATCGCCCGCCTCACCGACGACCTCATACCCCTCTTCGCGGAGCATCTCCACGAGATCGAGCCGAATAAGTGCTTCGTCCTCAGCGACGAGTACCCGACGTTGCGGCAATGCGGCCGCACCATTGGCCTCGGCAGCCTGCTCGCTCACCGGGGTCCTCCTGAATGCTCGACTGGTCGGATGTGCGCGGCTGACCGCGAACTGAAAGCCTACCGGGAACGATCCAGATTCCGAGATGGCGTTCACCACGTCGGGCGCCATCCCACCTGCTGTCCCCGGTGACGGGGGCGACCTGATCATCCCGTAAGGTTCTCTCGTCGCGCCCCCGTAGCCCAACTGGCAGAGGCAACGGATTCAAAACCCGTCCAGTGAGAGTTCGAATCTCTCCGGGGGCACCACCAGCATCCACACAGGGATTGACCTGTGTACTCCGGGCATTACGCGGGGTTCTGCCCTCTTGACCGAAGGCAACGTCACCGTGAGAGTCACCTCGTCGGTCTCGTAGTGAACCTCGCCGCGCGCACCACCTTCACCACAACACGAGACCGCTCGGCGCCCACACCCAGAGGTTGCCGCCATTTGGTCCGAGAACGCGCCCACGGAGCGGCAGGACGTGCCTCGGGGACAGACGATCACGCGACGGTGGCCGAAGAACAAAAGGGGACACTCAGGCGTTGCTGTCGACAATGTCGTTGACGAAGCTGGCGGCGATGTCGCGTACTTTCACGTTGCGCGCTTGGGACTGCTCGACCAGCATCGTGAACGCCTCGTCGGAGGGGATCCGGTGCACCGCCATCAGGATGCCCTTGGCCTGGTCGATCACCGCTCGCGTGGACAACGCTCCCGACAGCTGAGTGGCCTGGTCACGGGCCTGCAGGTACAGCTGCGCATTACGCAGAGCCGCTTCCACGGCCGTGGTGTACAGCTCGAGCAACGCGGCGTCGAGCGCGTCGAACCCGTCACTGCCGCGACCGTAGAGGTTGAGCGAGCCGTGGTACTCGCTGTTGATGAACAACGGCGCCGACAAATAACTGTCCAGCCCGTTGCCCGCGGTCTTGGCGGAGAACACCGGCCATCGCTCAACCGCGATCGCCACCGTGGCCCGGGTGACCTGCCCGGTCGTCGCAGCGTGCAAGCAGGGGCCCTCCCCCGCCGCGTACTGGGCCTCGTCCACATCGACGGCCTCGTCGCCGGCGACCGCCGCGGTGTACGGCTCGCCGTCACGCAACAGCGTCACGCTGGCCAGGTCCGCTTCGCCGATGGCACGCACGACCTGGTGACAGACCCGCTGCAGCACCGTCTGGAGCTGCTCCTCCTGGGCGAGCGCCCCGGAGAGGCCCTCCAGGGCGCCGGTCACCTCGTCGACCTGACGCACCACCGCGCCGATCCCGATCGAATCCGCTGCGTCGTCCCGTTGTCTCGCCATGGTCTGCGGCTTCCTCAAAAGTCGGTCCCCGGAGTCGCTCACCGAGTCCGGGCATCCCACACGCTACGGGCCCGGGCCGCGAGGGACGCACTATGGCGAGCATCTGCCGTGCTGACGCCGCGCGTTTACCCGCGGTGTTTACCGCCTCAGTAATCGGGTAGACGCCAAGAGTAAGAGGAGCTTGGTCGGGCCCGGCCCGGTTCTTCGAGGTCCCGCTCGTACAGACCCGAGTGCGAGCGGGACCGCCCTCCACCACCTCAGTGGTGAGCACCGCCCGCTTTCCCTTGCCCTGCTTGCCCTTGTCGATTTTGCGCGCGACATGTCACCGTCGAGCGGGCTTGGGCCGAGCCGGGCGCGAGGACGCCGCCTGATCCCCGGTCAGCGGCGGCCGGTGGCCAGGATGACGAGGAACTGGCCGCCGCCCGGCTCGATGGTGGCGGTCACCGGCAGTCCTGGCACCAGTCGGGAGAACCGGTCCACCAGCCAATCAGCCGCCGATTGGGCGTCCTGCTTGGTCGGGCAACGGGCCACCATCTCCCGGCCCCCCTTGCGCTCCAGCCTCCCGGCAACGGTGATCAGCGGCGCGGGTTCGACCACGTAAAGAGTGTCCGGCCAGGCGATGACCACCTTGACCGCGCCCTTGCGGGTGTTGCACCCGTGGTGCGCGAGCCGCTCGGCGACCTTGGCCTTCCGGTCGGCGGTCCGGCTGTCGACGCTGGGCCCCCGCGGGTCGTTCACCGACATGCCGGGGTCGACCGGTTCGTCGCACACCCAGCACCGGCCGCCATCGCGCTCGGCCACATCATCAAGGAGACTCACCCGAGCAAACTAGCCTGGCCGACCGCCGCCCCGCGCACCGCACCCAGGCGAGCGCCACCAGCCTCCGTGGTCACCAGGCGACGACATCCTCCTCGCCGAAACCGGCGCGCGGGCCGTTGCTTTCAGCCGCAGCTGACGGGCTTCTCCTCGCCTCGCCTGAGCTCTATTTCAGCTTCCTGGAGAACGGCGCCGTCGGGCCGGGCGCAACGGAACGTCCAATACTCGGCCAGGACGTCGCCGTTCCGGCCGGGCCGCACGGACGGATTGACGTCCCAGCTGCACGCACCGGAAACGGTCATCGTCGAAGTGCAGTGGGGTCAGCGAGTTCCGTGGTCCCACGAAGAACTGCATGAACGTCTACCACTCCCAATGGAAGAAACGGGGCAGCAGATCATCCGGGAGGGGCGCGATGTCCGCCCGCAGCGCCGGGATCATCGCGAACAGCGGGAGGTCGTGCAGGTACGGCGGCGAGTGGTCGATCGTGGTGCGACCGGAATCCAGATCGGCTACGAAAGATCCTTCGACGCGCCCGACGATCTGTTCCAGCCGTCTTGAGCCACGACCCTGACTTTCGGCTGAAGAAGCCACCGGTAAGTGATCAGGGCGGTCAGGCGGACTCGCGCACGGTCATCGTGACCGGCAGTACGTGGCTGCGCGGTTTGATGTCCGCCCCGGCGAGCAGGCTCATCAGCGTCGTCACCATCTGCCGCACCTGCGCACCGGGCTCCTGATGGATCGACGTCAGCGGCGGGTTCATCGCGGGCGCCAAGGTGGCGTGGTCGTCGAAACTGATCACAGCCACGTCACCCGGGATCGAGCGCCCCGCCCCGGTCAGCGTGCGCAAGGCCCCGGCGGCCATCATGTCGCTCGCGACGAACACCGCGTCGAGGTCGGACCTGCGTGCGAGCAGCCGGTCCATCGCGTCCCGGCCGCCGTCGAGGGTGAAGTCCGCCTCCTCCGACAGATCCGCGGGATCGAGCCCGGCCCCCAGCACCGTGGCACGCCAGCCCGCGAGCCGCTGCACGGCCGCCGTCTGGTCCTGCGGACCGGCGATGGTGGCGATGCGGGTACGCCCGGCCGCGACCAAGTGCTCCACCGCCAGCCGCGCACCACCCTCGTTGTCGAAGTCCACCACGTGCACACCCCGGCGGAGATTGCCCGCCTGCCCGCCGAACACGACCGGCAGCCGCAGCAAACGCAACGCCTTGGGCAGCGGGTCGGCCCGATGCGGGGCGAACACCAGCGCGCCGTCCACATGCCCACCTTCCAGAAAGCGCATCGCCCTGGTCAGGTCCTCATGACCGTCCACGAACAACAGCACCATCTGACTGCCCACCTCGGCCAGCTCGCGATAGCCCGCACGCATCACCGACGTCCGGTACGGATCATCCAGCAGCCGGGCCTCCGGCTCGGACAGCACCAACGCCACCGCACCCGTCCGCCGGGTCACCAGCGAACGCGCGGCCTGGTTCGGGAAGTAACCGAGATCCTTCGCCGCGGCGAGCACCTTCTCCTTCGCCCGCGTGCTGACATACGCGTCATCGTTCAACGCACGGGAAGCCGTCGAGCGCGACACCCCCGCGAAAGCCGCGACATCCTCCAGCGTCGGCCGCCCGTCGCCACCCGGTCGCACGATCACCACGTCGTCGCCCTTCACCGAAATCGATCCCTGCCGAAGCTCATCGTAGTACTACCCCGGCCGACGCCGGGAGCGCTCCCACGACGTCACGTCCCGGCAACGGCACCTTGACACCGGCAAGTGCTGGGGGACACACTCGTCTGCGTTCTGGGAGCGCTCCCAATATTGATCCTTTTCCGGGCGCAGCCACACCCACCAGCAAGGGGTTTCGACGTGCGAAGAATGCAAAGAGGCATGATCCTGGCCGCCACGGTGGCCGCGACGGCGGCGTTAGCCACCGCTTGCGGGGGCGGAGATCCGTCGACCCCGGCCGCGCCCGGGGAAAAGGTGGAACTGACGTTGGCCACCTTCACCGAGTTCGGCTACGAGGCACTGATCCCGGAATACGAGGCAGCCCATCCGAACATCAAGATCACCCAGCGCAAGACCGGCCAGGGCGGCCCGTACCACCAAGACCTGATCACCAAACTCGCGGCGGGCTCGGGCCTCGCCGATGTCGCCGCGGTGGAGGAGGGCCACCTGTCCGACATCCTGGACAAGTCGTCGAAGTTCAACGACCTGAGCAAGATCGGCCCGGCCGACGCGGGCCCGGACCGCTGGCTGAGCTGGAAGTACGACGCGGGCAAGGACAAGAACGGCAAGGTCATCGGCTACGGCACCGATATCGGCCCGCTCGCGATGTGCTACCGCAAGGACATGTTCGCCGCGGCGGGCCTGCCCACCGACCCCGGGGCCGTCAAGCCGTTGTTCGCGACCTGGGACAGCTATTTCGACACCGGTGCCCAGTTCGTCGGCAAGTCCGGCGGCAAGGCGTGGTTCGACTCGGCCGCGCAGAACTTCAACGCCATGGTCAACCAGCTCGACGTCGGCTACCTCGGCACCGACGACAAGCTGACCATCGAATCCAACCAGGGCATCAGGTCCGCCTGGGACAAGGTGACCGCGGCGGTGGCCAAGGGCGAGTCCGCCAAGCTCACCGCGTTCAGCAACGAGTGGAACAGCGGGTTCAAACAGGGTGCTTTCGCCACCAAGGTCTGTCCCGCTTGGATGCTCGGCGTGATCAAGGAGCAGGCCGGTCCGGAGAACGCGGGCAAGTGGGCCGTCACCGCGGCCTTCCCCGGCGGCGGCGGGAACTGGGGCGGCTCGTACCTGACGGTGCCGACGCAGAGCAAGCACCCGAAGGAGGCCGCCGAGCTCGCGGCCTGGCTCACCGCCCCCGAACAGCAGATCAAGGCTTTCCAGGCGAAGGGCAACTTCCCGAGCCAGACCAAGGCGCTGACCGACCCCACGCTGCTGACCAAGACCGACAACTACTTCGGTGACACCAAGATCGGCGAGCTGTTCGCCGAGCAGGCCAAGAAGGTCACCAAACCGCAGTACAAGGGCCCGGGTGACGGTCAGATCCAGGAGAACGTCACCAGTCCGGCGCTCCAGGCCGTCGAGCAGGGCAAGTCCGCCGCGGACGGCTGGACCCAGGTCGTCGACGGCGCCAAGAAGATCACCCGCTAGCCGCCGGACCCGCCAGGCTCGCCCCGAGTCGCCTGGCGGGTCCGGTTTCCACTGGCCGACCCGACGAAAAGGACCCCGTATGACCGTGGTCGAGAAGACCGCGCCGGAAACCGCGCCCGGCGGCGCACACCGGACTCCGGCGCCCGCCCGGCCCAGCTTCCGCCACCGGCTGTCCCGTTGGGACGTCAAATACTCCCCATACCTCTACGTGGCGCCGTTCTTCCTGCTGTTCGGCCTGGTCGGGCTCTTCCCCTTGCTCTACACCGCGTACGTTTCGCTGTACGACTGGAAGATCGGCGCCGACGACCCCGGGTTCATCGGCTTCGACAACTACGTCGAGCTGCTGCACGACGCGCAGTTCTGGAAGTCGCTGGCCAACACGCTCAGCATCTTCGTGCTCTCCAGCGGGCCGCAGATCGTCATCGCGGTGCTGCTCGCGGCGCTGCTCAACATGAAGCTGCGTGGCCCGACCGGCTGGCGGGTCGGCGTCCTGCTGCCCTACGCCGCCAGCCTGGTCGCGATCGGCATCATCTTCGCGAACCTGTTCGGACCCAAGTACGGACTGGTCAACGGCCTGTTCGAGCTGCTGGGGCTGGACCGGGTCGACTGGCAGGCCGACCGGCTGTCCAGCCATGTCGCGATCGCGCTCATGGTCAACTGGCGCTGGACGGGGTACAACGCGCTCATCGTGCTCGCCGCCATGCAAGCCATCCCGAAAGAGCTCAACGAAGCCGCGCTGGTCGACGGCGCCGGCGCCGTCCGGCGCTTCTTCAGCGTCACCCTGCCCCTGCTGCGGCCGACGCTGGTCTTCGTGGTGATCACCTCGACGATCGGCGGACTGCAGATCTTCACCGAGCCCAAGCTGTTCGACGCCATGCCCGGCTCCAACAACGGTGGCTCCACCAACCAGTTCCAGACGGTGACCCTCTACATGTTCCAGTCCGCCTTCGAAAACTTCAACCTCGGTTACGCCTCCGCCATCGCGTGGGTGCTGTTCCTGCTGATCCTCGTCATCGCGCTGGCGAACTTCCTGATCACGCGGCGGCTCACCGGGAACGGGGGCAAGTGATGGTGACACTCCCCCAGCTACTCGGCCGTGCCAGGAGCGTGAGCAAGCTCGGCCGTCCCAACGCCGTCGTCTACGGCGTGCTGATCGCCTTCGTCCTCGGTTCGCTCTTTCCCTTCTACTGGTCGTTCCTGGTCGCCAGCCGCGACAGCGGCATGCTCACCGACCAGGTCCCGCCCCTGTTGCCCGGCGGCAACTTCTTCGCCAACGCGGCCAGGGTGTTCGACGCCGTCGCGTTCTGGAAGGCACTCGGCAACAGTCTCATCGTGGCGAGCACGGTCACCCTGACCACTGTGCTGTTCTCCTCGCTGGCGGGATTCGCCTTCGCCAAACTGCGCTTCCGCGGCCGCAACGGCCTGTTCGTGTTCATCATCGTCACCCTCGCCGTGCCCACCCAGCTCGGCATCATCCCGCTGTTCATGGCGATGTCCGAACTGGGCTGGGCGGGCGGGCTCCAGTCGGTCATCGTGCCGAACCTCGTCACCGCGTTCGGGGTGTTCTGGATGCGTCAGTACACAGTGGACGCTCTGCCGTACGAACTCATTGAGGCGGCCAGGATGGACGGCTGCAGCATGATCCGGATCTTCTGGAGTGTCTGCCTGCCCGCGGTCCGCCCGGCCGCGGCGATCCTCGCCATGTTCACGTTCATGACCTCCTGGAACGACTTCCTCTGGCCGCTGGTCGTGCTCGACGCGGGCAACCCGACCATCCAGCTCGCCCTGGAAAAGCTCCAGAGCGGCTACTACGTCGACTACTCGCTGGTGCTCGCCGGGACCACCCTGGCGACCATCCCGATCCTCATCGTCTTCCTCCTCCTCGGCCGCCAGATCGTGGCCGGGATCATGCAAGGCGCCGTGAAAGGGTGACCATGTCTTTGCAGCCCAACGAAGCGAGCACCGAGACGAAGCCGGGCGGCGCGATCTCCTTCCCGCCCGGCTTCGTCTGGGGAGCCGCCACCGCCGCCTTCCAGGTCGAGGGGGCCACCGCCGCGGACGGCCGGTCGGAGTCCATCTGGGACAGGTTCGCCGCCACCCCGGGCGCGGTCGTCAACGGTGACACCGGCGACCCCGCCGCCGACCACTACCGCCGCTACGAGTCCGACATCGGCCTGATGCGCGAACTTGGGCTGGGCGCGTACCGGTTCTCCATCGCGTGGCCCCGGGTGCGCCCGGACGCCGGTGCGCCCAACGCGCTGGGCATCGAGTTCTACGACCGGCTCGTCGACCGGTTGCTCGACGCGGGAATCGAGCCGTGGGCGACGCTGTATCACTGGGACCTGCCGCAAGCGCTGGAGGACAAGGGAGGCTGGGCCGAACGCTCGACGGCGTACCGATTCGCCGAGTACGCCGAGACCATCGCCTCGCGCCTCGGAGATCGGGTCGCGGCCTGGACCACGTTGAACGAACCCTGGTGCGCGGCGATGCTCGGCTATGCCAACGGCCTCCACGCACCCGGGCGCACGGACCCGGAAGCAGCCGTCGCGGCCGCGCACCACCTGATGCTCGGACACGGATTGGCGATGGACGTCATCCGGCGGCACGCGCCGGACACTCCAGCCGGGATCACGCTCAACCTCTACCCGGTAGTGGCGTCGGACCCGTCGTCGGCGGCCGACGCCGACGCCGCCCGGCGCGTGGACGGCCTGCAGAACCGCCTGTTCCTCGACCCACTTCTGAACGGGACCTACCCCGAGGACATCGCCGACGACCTGGAGCCGTTCGGACTCGACCACGTCGTGCGAGACGGCGACCTCGCGGCCATCGCGGCCCCGATCGACCTGCTCGGCATCAACTACTACCGCGGCTACGAGGTCACCGGCACCCCACGCCCAGGCACCGAGCCCGGCGGTCCGGAATGGATCGGCGCGCGGAACCTGGCCTTCGTCTCCGACAACCGGCTACCGCGCACCGACTCCGGCTGGCAGGTCCAGCCGGACGGGCTCACCACCACACTGCTCCAGATCCACCGCGACTATCCGGGCGTGCCGCTCTACATCACCGAAAACGGCGCGTCCTACCCCGACGTCCTGAGCGAGCAAGGCGAAGTCAACGACCACGACCGGATCGCTTTCCTGGACTCGCACCTGCGCGCCGCACACGACGCGATCGCGGCGGGCGTCGACCTGCGGGGCTACTTCTACTGGTCGCTACTCGACAACTTCGAGTGGGCCGAGGGCTACGCCAAACGCTTCGGCCTCATCCACGTCGACTACCAAACCCAGCGGCGCACCCCCAAACAAAGCGCCAACTGGCTCTCGCGCGTGATCAGCCTCAACAGCATCGGCTGAGCTTTCCCCGTTCTGCCAAGGAAGTGGCCCGGCCGCAAGGAATGCGACCGGGCCACTTCGGCGAGAACACCGCTCGCCTGCTGGAGTCCCTCGGTCACCACGTCGAGCCGGCCGCGGCGACCGCGCTGGACGCGCCCGGTCTGTCCGACTCCATGCCGGCTCTGCTCACCGCCGCGGTCACGTGGGAGCTCGACACCTGGTCACAACGCCGGGGTGAGGAACTGCCCTACTCGGCGCTCGAACCGATGAACGCGATGCTCGCCGAGGTGGGCCGATCGGTCACCGCGGTCCAGTGGTCGACCGGATCAACGCCTCACAGCGGTGGGCTCGTGGCGTTGCCGCGCTGGGGGAGGACGAGCTGGACATCCTGCTGACCCCGACCTCGCCCGCGCCCCCCGCCAGGCTCGGTGAACTGGCCCCGGACGGCAAAACTCCGGAAGAGCTGGTCGCCGGTGTCGCGAGAGGTGCTGCCTTTGCACTGGAACGCCGAGGGCCTGCCGATCGGTGTTCAGCTCGCCGCGGCCCACAACCGGGAAGACATGCTGATCCGTCTCGCCGCCAGCTCGAACGCGCTGCCCCGTGGGCCGGGCGGCGGCCACCGGTTGCGTGATCGGCTGTGTGATCGGCTCCTTGATCGGCTCCTCAGTCTGCCTCCGCCAGGTGACGTCGGAACCACGTGGTCAGGCCCGCGTCCACCTCGCGGGCCAGTGGCAGCTGCGGCGCGGGCTCGATGCCGGGCTCGTCGGCGAGCGGATGCGCCAGCCCGGGGATCGACAGCAGTTCGGCCCGGTCCCCCAACGCGTCGACGAGCTGCAACGCGTCGGCACGCAGCCCCGGGTGATCCAGCTCGCCGCTGACGACCAGCAGCGGCGCGCGACCGGCGATGGCGTCCGTTTTGGCGAGGAAGTTCAGGCTGTCGGCGGCTTTCCCGGACTCGGCGTCATACGGGTACTCGCCGGGGAACAGGTCGACGACGGACCGCATCCGGATGGCGCCGTTCACGACAGCGCCGGCGAAGACCGGAATCTCGGTGTCGGCAAGGACCCGCAGCGCGACGGCCCCGCCCAGCGACCCGCCGAGCACGCCGATCGGGCCGTCATCGACCGGCAGCTGGGCACGGATCGACGCCAGCGCGGCCGGGAACTCCTCGGTCGCCTGGTCGACGAACGGGTGCAGAAAGGACATCAGGACGTCCTTGCGCATCAACTCCAGGCCTGCGTCCATCCTGCCGTCGACCATGCGGGCCCCGCACATCGGCATGCCGAGGTGCACCCGCCACGCGGGCAGGTCGTTCATCGGCACCGCGGCCGCGAACGCGGCGTCCGACCTCGGCGCGTCCAGCATGTGCCAGGTGACGATCAGCTGCGCGGAGCCTTCGCCGACCGGCGGCAAGGCGGTGAACGGCACGCCTGCGGCCGTGCCCGTGATCGGTGAGTGCATACCGCCATGGTAGGTCCGCGATGGCGTCCCGGGAATCAGTTATGCCACCGGCGAAATCGGCGCGGCAGACCACCGGGGGGGGCGTCGTGGAAGGCGGAGTCCCCGGCCACCGCGAGCGAATGGACGATGCTCGACACGGCCCCGCTGTCCCACTGACCGTGAACAAACCTTGACAGAAAGCAATACAGATCTTAACCTCCTGCGTTATCGCTCGACGCTTCCGCATCATTTTTTTACGTATGTGAACAAATGATGCGAGAGTCCTCACCCCCGCTTCGTTCGCTTCCCCACCGCGAAAGGACGACACCATGCACAGGCGTGCCATGTTCACCTTTCTCGCGATTCCCGCCTTGCTCGGTGGGACCGCGGTTTCCGCCGGGGCAGTCCCCAGCTCCGGCACCGTCCCAGCACATTTCCAGTCCCATGTCAGCGAATCCGCCTACGCGCCACTCGCCGATCCGTCGGTGGCACCGGGAGGCAACTTCGACCTCGCGACCTGGCAGCTACAGGAGCCGGTGGGATCGCCGGGGTCTCCGACGACGATCTCGTCATCGCGACTGCAAGGCCCGAACGGATTCCAGGACTCATATTTCTACACCGACACCCGCGACGGCGCGATGACCTTCTGGGCGCCGGAAAAAGGGGTCACCACTCCCAATTCCAATTACGCCCGATCCGAGCTGCGCGAAATGAACCGGAGCGGCTCCGCGGCCAACTGGTCGTTAAGCGGTTCACACAAGCTGAGCGCGACACTGCGCGTGGTATCGGTGACGTCCAACGTTTGCGTCGGCCAGGTCCACCTGGGCACCGGCGGCACGTCGACGAAACCGCTGCTCGAACTGTACTACCGCGCCAACGGCGACATCGTGCTCGGCACGGAGGACTCCCCCACCGGGGGCCAGACTTCACACCCGGTCGGCCACGTGTCGCTCGGGAAAACCTGGACCTACACGATCGGCATCTCCGGCGGCAACACCATCGACCTCACGGTAAATGGCACCACCACCCACTATAGCATCCCCTCCTCGTTCAATCAGTACAATCAGTACTTCAAGGCCGGGTCCTACAACCAGTCGTCCTCGGACAGCACAACAAACGGCGCACGAGTCGCTTTCTACGGGCTGACCGTGTCCCACAGCTGACCGAAGAGCATCACCGAGCTCCAGCGACAGCTGGTCACCTGGGCGGAAACCTTGCGGGGTATCCGCCCAGGTCCATACTGGATCCTGTTTTCCGACGGGGAGCTGACCGCCGGACTTCCGGCTGTCGAACGGGATCTATCCTAAGCGAAGGGTCACCCAGGTCCACCCTATATCCACATAGGACGAAAGTGCCGCGACGTGGTCCGCCTGATCCCGACTTGCACGATTACGAAGGTCCCTGAAGGCCACCATGACGGCGTTAAACGCCGTCATGGTGGCCTTCAGGGACCTTCGCTTTTTGTTGTCTTGTAGGGGTTTCTGGCTTCAAAAAAGGTGGTCGGTCGTACCTGAACGGGTGATGATTCGAACAAATGTTCGGGTAGAGTGAGGGTGTGAGTGTTGATGAGGTGGTGCCGGTGTGGCAGCTTTCCGATGGGGAGCTGGCTGCTGGGCTTCTTGCTGTCGAGCGGGATTTGTGTCGTGTGTATGCGCGGATGCTGGATCTCGTCGGCGACATCGACAAGCGCGGTTTGTGTGTGGAGAAGGGTTTTCGTGACACGGCGACGATGCTGGCACTGTCGTTGCGGGTGTCGAAGAGGGAAGCCTCCGCTCGTGTTGCTCAGGCTTCTGCTGTTCTTCCGTTGATGCGGAAGGCGTTGGAGTCCGGGGAGATCAACCGGGAACACGCCCACGAAATCGAACACGTCCTCTCGCAGGCTCCGGACTCAGTGTCGGTGGAGGAGGTCGCGGCGCACGAGGCCACCCTGGTCGAGTTGTCGCAACAAGCGATCCCCGCCACCGTTCGTAAAGTCGGTCGGCGGGCGCTGGGCTACTGGGACGTGCTGGACAAGAAGCCGGAGGATCGTGAGCGGGACCTGTCCCGTCCCCACCGCGAGTTTCGCTACTCGTTCACGCGGGATGGGCGGATGAAGTACTCGGGTGAGTTTGATCCTGAGGCTGGTCATTTCGCGGAGGACATGTTGATTCCGTTGGCGAAGCCTGATCCGGTTGATGTGTTCGGTAACCGGGATCCGCGGACGGCGGCGCAGCGCCAGGGTGATGCGTTGGCGGCGATCTTCGACCTCGCCGCCCGCTCTCCGGATTTGCCGGTCAAGGCTGGTGAACGGGCGGTCGTCACGGTGACGATCGGACTGGAAGAGTTGGAACGCCGCGCAGGCATAGTCATGCTCGACGGATACGGCGCCATGAGTGTGAGTCAATTGCGGCGGATGTGCTGCGACGCGAAAGCCGTACCGGCGGTACTGAACGGCGCCAGCGAAGTCCTCGACCTGGGTCGGGCGGTTCGGACGGCAACCCCGGCGCAACGGCGGGCATTGATCATCCGGGATCGTGGGTGTACCGGTCCGGGGTGTTCACGAGGCCCGAAATGGTCCACGCCACACCACATTGTGTATTGGAGTGATCCCGGCGGTGTCGGAGGCCCGACGGACATCGTCAATCTCGGACTCGCCTGCGAGAGACATCACCACCTACTCCACCATGGCGGCTGGGATATGCTGCTGCGCAACGGAATCATCAAATGGATCCCACCTGCGTGGCTGGATCCGGAGCGAAGACCCATCCGCAATACCGCACACGACCCACCCCGGACCGAGTAAGAGTGCGTCTCCTGTCGTTCGTGTCAGTGATGGAGACGGTGACTTCGAGCGGCAGCCCGGTGAACCGAGTTAGACACGGTCCACCGGTCGTGGTCCCTTTGCGACTCCAGCCGTTGAGGTCCCGGCTGTCGAGTTCGTCCAGCATCGCGTGACGCAAACGAGAAGTAAGGTACAGAAAGATGTCCAAAGGTCACTGAACTCGTGAAACGTGAGATGTCCACGCATACGCTGGGCCACGGTATGGGCCAACAAGATCCGCAAGTACGTTCCGGAGGGTCTGCTCACGGATGTCCGGGTCGTGGATGATCCCGGCTATGACGGTGCGACAGCGCAGGAGCTGCTCGGCCTGGTCCCGGAATGATGCCGGGTACGTGTACCTGGCTGTTGCCGATGAGCTCACCTCAGCGTCGGTGGAGCGGCCACAAGACCACAGCCTGCTCTTCATCGATTTTGGCGATGAGGAAGAATCAGGCGGCACGCGTGCCCCAGCCTCCGAAATCGCCTCGATCGATGCCAATCTGTCGCTGGCGAACGTGGAATTCAGCGAGTACGCCGAAGCTGCGGACGAGTACCAGGCGTAACACCGGGATGCGGGCAGCTGTGCCATGATTGATCGTATGACTCCGGTTCCAGAAAATCACGTGCTGCCCGCACATCCGGCACGGGCAAACGACTATGACAGCTTGGCCGAGGGATATACGGCCGAGAACGAGACCAGCCTCATGAACGCCTACTACGAACGGCCCGCGACCCTGGCGCTTGCCGGGGACGTGACCGGGAGGCGGATCCTCGACGCCGGCTGCGGTTCGGGCCCCCTGTTCGCGGCGCTACGCGACGGAGGTGCCACCGTGAGCGGCTTCGACGGCAGCGCCGGAATGCTGGAGCAGGCCCGGCGAAGGCTCGGTGTCGACGCAGACCTGCGGGTCGCCGACCTGGCCGGTCCGCTGCCCTATCCCGACAACGCGTTCGACGACGTCATCGCGTCGCTGGTGCTGCACTACCTGCAAGACTGGGGACCGACGCTCACCGAGCTGCGGCGGGTGCTGAAGACCGGCGGCCGGCTCATCGTCTCGGTCGACCATCCCTTCTTGATCAACCTTCTGCAGCGCCAGGCCGGGCCAAGGCCCGACTATTTCGAGACGGACAACCGGATCGAAGAATGGACCATGGGCGGCCAGACCGCTCGGCTGAGCTTCTGGAACCGGCCGCTGCACGCGATGACCGACGCCTTCACCGCGGCCGGCTTCCGGATCTCCGTCATCAGCGAACCCCATCCCGTGCCTGCCGCAAGCGAGGTGTTTCCCGATGACTTCCCCATCCTCGACACCTTTCCGAGCTACCTGTTCTTCCTCCTGCACAACGGCTGACCGCCGCGGCGAGCGGGCGGGGCACCTCGGCCGTCAGGTCGGCAGCGGCGGGTAGTCGACGTAGCCGCTGTCGCCGCCGCCGTAGAACTTCGACGAGTCCGGTTCGGCGAAAGGTCCGCCCAGTTCCAGCCACCGGGGGAGGTCCGGGTTCGCCACGAACAGGCCACCGAACGAGATCATGTCCGCGGTCCCGTCTTCGACGAGTGACAGGTCGGCGATGCTCGTGCGGTTCGGCGCGGTGCCGGGATTGAGGATCAGCACGTTCGTCCATTGTGTACGCAACCGGTGCGTCAGGTCCCGGTCGTGCCCTTCGGAGACGCTGAGATAAGCGAGGTGATCATCCCGATGATCGTGTCCAGCCCGGCCTCGACCGGCTACGGGCTCGGCGCGGCCCCCAGCCTGACCGGGATGATCCTGATCCCCGGCGGGTTGCTAGGCGCGACGGCGGCGACCATGGTGACCAGGCTGGAGAGACTGACCGAGCCCCGTGCCTTGATGGTCATCGCCGGTTCGGTCGTCGTCACGTCCGTGGCGTTGCTGCTGCTGGCCGGCGGGCAGGTGGTCTCCGCCACGCTGGGTGGGCTCGGGATGACGGAGGCGATGAACATCGTCGTCGCGGCCATGCCGCCGGAGCGGGTCGCCAGCGTCGGCGGCCTCAACCACGTGCTGCGCAGCATCGGTGGCGCCCTCGGCGGCCAGATCGGCGGCAGCATCCTGGCGGCCGACTTGCTCCCCGGAACGCCGTATTCGAGCTGGTCCGCCTTCAGCACGACGTTCTGGATCGGCTCGGCCATCGCACTGACCGCGGTCGCGGCGAGTTTGTTCCTGCGCCCGCGGGTGAAAGCCGAACCCGAATTCGGCACCAGCCTGGCTTGACGGCCCGCCGGAAAAGGGTTGGGCGGGAGGACGTCCGGGTTGCTACTGTGCGGGAGACCGTGACATCACACCAGGAGGTGAGACCCATGAACGCTGTATCGCGATGGGTGCTCCCCCTCGTAGTCACGATCGGGCGATCGACGTAGGTGTCGCCGGGAGCGCCTCGACAACCAGGCACTCCCGAAAGGCAACACACGATGAATTCTGTGCATTTCACCTCAGGCATGAGAGAGCACACGGTCGCGGTCACGCAGGTCGCGCAACACCAATGGCACGCGCTGGAGGACGACCAGGTGGTCGGCCGCGGCGACGCCACACGCAGGCCCGACGGGCGGCTCTTCCTCAGCATCGACTCGTGGCACGACGCGGTCTTCAACCACCTCGCCGAAACCATGCTGGCGCACCTGCCGAAGCCGCTGTACACGGTGGTCGACGACGCCGACCTTGACTTGACGGCCGGGTGGGAGCGGGTCGGCTTCACTACCCGGCGCCGTGAGTGGGAGTACCTCGTGCCCACCGACCCGCGGGTCACCGGGCTCCATTCGGGGCCGCCGCCGGGCGTGACGATAGTGCCCGTCGGTGAAGCCGCTCAGGGCCCACTGCGCGACTTGGACCGCGCGATTCGCGACGAAGTCGAGTCCACCGTAGGCTGGCAGGCCATGCCTGCCGAGGTGCTGCCCCGCCCAGCCGGGACTACCCTGGTGGACCCGCTGAAGTACGCCGTGGCAGCAGAGTCCGATCGCTACGTGGGACTGGTGCGGCTGGCCGCGGTGGTCCGGCAGCCGCGGATCGGGCTGATCGCGGTCCGGGCAGGCCACCACCGCCGCGGGATCGCGCGGGCGCTGCTGACCCACGTGCTGGGTTCGCTGCACCACTCCGGAATCGAAACGGCATCGGCCGACGTGAACGAAGCCAACAAGGCAGCCATGGCGCTGTTCGACGGCGTCGGTGCCCGGCCTGCGAGCAGCAACCTGGAACTGGTGCTTCGCTGACACCTCACCACCACACCGTACGACCGAACCGATCAGAGAAATGCGAGAACATGTCGAAAACAACAGGAGCCATCGAAGTCGAGGGCACCGTCGTCGAGTGTCTGCGCAACGCACTCTTCAAGGTGGAGCTCGAGAACGGGCACCAGGTGCTCGCCCACATCAGCGGGAAGATACGGAAGAACTACATCAAGATCCTGCCGTTTGACCGGGTGCTGGTGGAGCTCAGCCCGTACGACCTCACCCGCGGCCGGATCCGCTTCCGGTACCGGTAGCGATGACCGGGCTGGTCTCGGAAGGGACCAGCCCGGCCGCCTTACAGTTCCGCGGCCCAGTCGCGGTTTTTGAGGATGTCCTTGACCCGCGGGAGGAACCGCGTACATGGCGTCGATCGCGCGGTGGTCGAAGCTGAGCGCGAGGTTGCCGACCGGGCGCACGGTGACGCAGTGGCCGCCGCCGGGCAGTTTCACCGCCACGGGCCTGGGCCGCACGGCGTCGGTGGCCGGGATCGCGACCTGCGGCTGGTTGATGATCGCCCCGGTCAGCAGGGTGCCGTATGGGCCCGGATTGCTGATCGTGAACGTGCCGCCCGCCAGGTCGTCGGCACCGAGTTCGCGCGACCGCGCCCGGCGTGCCAGCTCGGCGACCTCGCGGCCGAGTGCGCCGAGCCGCTTGTCACCGGCGTCCCGCACGACCGGCACCCACCAGGCCGTCCGCGTCGAGGTCCACCGCGACGCCCAGGTGCACGGCCCCGTACACGAGCAGCTCGTCGTCCCCCACAATGGCGTTGACGTGGGGGAACCCGGCGATGGCGTCGACGACGGCACGGAGGATGAACGGCAGGTAGGTCAGCGGCTTGACCAGGACGGCCTCCACTGCGGAGAAGTCCACTTCGAACGCCATGAAAGTGTGTGGTGACACAGTCCTCCGGCGCCAGCCACGGCGAATACAGCTGATGGTGCTTCGCCGCCGATCCGAAGTCCCAGAGCATCGGTTTCCCGGTCCGCGTCAGCAGCGCGTACCGCGTCATCCTGTCGCCGAGCGCCCCGCCGATCCAGGTCTGGGTCGTGTAGCGGATGTTGTAGAAGTCGAACAGCAGGAAGGCGCCGCATTCGCCGGCTTCGAGGGAGGCGCGGGCCCGTGCCAGCCGATACTCGCGCAGCCTCGGGAAATGGACCCGTTCCTCGAAGTCGACCGCGCCGTGTCCGGGTGCGGGAGCGGGCGGCCGTCAGGCATCCGTGCCCCCGTCCAAGCCGTCGGCCTCCTCAGGGTTCAAGGCCAGCCCGGAGCGCCGGGCCTGTTCTTCGATGAGCACGGCGAAGTCCTGCTCGACGAGCCCGGCGCCGATCGCGGACGCCACCAGCTGCGCGGTCGCGGACGCCACCGGCATCGGCGCCTCCAGTGTGCGCCGCGCTGTGCCAGTGCTGCCGCAAGACGACACGACGGAAACTGTCGGTGGGGAGACTTACGATGCGGTCATGACTGACGCGACCACACGGATCGGCACGATGGCCACCGAAGCGGTGGCCCTGCTCATCGAGGCCGTGGAACGGACTTCGCCGGAGAGCTGGGACCAGCCGTCCAACCTCGACGACTGGAGCCTGCGCGAGCTGGCGGGTCACGCCACCGGGAGCGCGGCGAAGATCGTGACACTCGTCGAGGACGGGGAGGTCTGGGGCCGCTCCGAGCCGCTCGACTGGGTCTGCGAGGACCCGGCCGCACGGCTTCGTGAGCTGGGCGCCCGGCTGCGGGGTGCCCTGCCCGGCGCCGACCTCGACGCGCCACGGGTGTCGCCGGAGGGCGAGGTCCCGCTGCACCGGGCGCTGACCTACCCCGTTTCGGACCTGGTCCTGCACAGCTGGGACCTGCACCGTTCGCAAGGACGGCTGGTCGAGCTGCCCGAGAGCCTCCTGACGTTCTGCCGGGAGCTGGTGGAAACGGTGCCGGAGGACAGGCTGCGGCGCCCCGGTGGGTTCGGGCCCGCCCAACCCGTCACCGAGGGCTCGACCCCGACCGCCCGGCTGATGGCCCACCTCGGGCGGTCGGTTTGAGCGGACCTCAGGCGCGCGGCCAATCGGCCCCGAGAGGGGGCAGGCCGAGCAGTTCCGGGTGGGTGGCGTTCACACGCCACTGCTCGGCCGGGTCGTCGACCAGGCGTCGCCGAGTCAGGTCGAGCAGGCCTGACACGCTTTCGACCTCGGCGATCAGCGTGCCCTCGCCGGTGTTGAGTTCTTGCGTGACACGCCACGTCTTTCTCCCCGGCTCCCACAAGAAGGTGCACGACACGACGAGGTCGGCCGGTTCCGTGAGTTCGCGGCGGAAGCGGACGGTGGTTTCGAGATTGACCGGGCCGAGGCCCGACGCGGTCAACCGGGTGAGGTCCACCCCGGCGGCGGTCAGGCATCGCCAGCGGGCGTGATCGGCGTAGGCCAGGCGGGGGCGGCGGGAACTCGCGATACACCGAGGTCCGCAGCACGCCGCCGTCGGCGACGGCCGCGCGTCGGCGCAGGGGAACGGCCATGGGCCCAGTGTCCCCCAGTCCGAGGTTCACGACCGCTCGGCCGCCCTTACGGACGTCTCGCCTCGCGTGCGGCCCTTCCCTTTGGGGAATCGCTTACCGCGAGTCCGGATCTACAGTCTTCGTGATCATCCACAATGCACGAAGACGTGGGGGAAATGATGCACGGACTCAACCACCGCCTCCGGAAAACCTGGCATACGTGCCGGTTGTTCGTTGTCCTCGGTACGTTGTTCACGATGTTCACCGCGGGTGCCGCAGTGGCGGCCGCGGCTCCCGCGGATCCGGCGTGGAGCGTCGGAATCAGCGCGGACAACGGGAATCCCTATGTCACGCAGTACGTCACCATCACCGCGACCGCGAATCGGACGGTGACCGGGACGCCGTACTGGATCAGCGTCTACGAATACGTCGGCAGCCAGTACCAGCTCATCGCCGAGTGCGGTGGCGGGACCGTGTGCCGAGGCAGCGTCGTGCGCAACCAGGCGGCGTCGGCGACCTACAAGGCGTATGTGTCCCTGAAGCCGATCGGCCCCCCGCCACCGCCGGGGGTGGTGGCCGAGTCCAACCCCGGCCCGCCGCCGGGAGGCGGGTTCCCGCTGCGCGTCGAATGGGGTTGGGGAACCGTCGTGGTGACCACGACGCCGACGACGACCACCGTCGGCGGGCCCGTCACGGTCACCGCCTCGGTGCCCTACGACGTCGCCCCCACCGGTGCGACGCTCGAGGTCTACGGCAACGAGGCCGGCGGCACCACGTTGGCCACCTGCCGCAGTGGTTCGAGCTGCACGGCCACCGTCGCGCAGCCGGCGGCCGGGTTCCACCACTACAACGGTGAGCTGTCCCGCGCCGATCTCTTCTTCTACCTGTTCTCCCAGGGCGCCTACGCGACCTGGTCCACGACAGGGTGGCGCACGTCACTGTCACTGACCCACGTGAGCTCCGGGTCCGCGACCGTCCACGCGACCGCGAACGGCGACGTCGGATCCTCGCCGTACGCGATCACCATCTACGACGAGGCGACCAACCAGACCCTCGCTTCGTGCAAAGCGGGATCGACGTGCGATGCCACGCTCTCGACCGGCCGGTCGACGGTGGACGCGGACCTGGTGGCCTTCGTCTCGGCTCCCTACACCGGTCCCCGGTACCCGGCGAACATTCAGGCCAACTCGAATTCCGTTCTGGTGCACATCCCGGGCATCATCGCCTGACCTTGGCCGCTGCCCGGCCTTGACGGACTCGGTCCGGTGTCGTCCGCATCGCGGGCGTCACCGGCCCGGGTCCGCGTCACCGCACCGGCCGCGAATCTCGCACGTCTGGTGGCCTGTCCTGCTCACCCCCCTCAGCGCTGGGTGGAGCTCTGGTTCGCGTCGCGCCGGTAGCTGTAGTGGATGAACCCCTCGTGGAACTTGCCCACCTTGTCGTACAGCGCGCGAGCCGGGGCGTCTTCCAGCGTGTTCCAGTAGAGGCCGGGGAAGCCCTGCTCCTCGGCGTCCCGCGCCACCCACTCGATCATCGCCGTCGCGATCCCCCGCCGCCGGAGTTCCGGATCCACGAACAGGTCCACCAGATAACACTTTCCGGAGTACCAGACACTGGCGTGGAACAGGTAATGCGCGACGCCGACCACTTCGTCGTCCAACCGGGCGCCGATCGCGCGTATCCGCTCGTCGTCGAGCAGGCGTCGCCAGGTCCGTTCGTAGGCGTCGTCACCGCGTTCGACCTCGAAGAAGGTGTCTTTGCCACGGGCCAGCACTTCCCAGCAGGCGCGGTCGGATTCGGTCAGGAAGCTGATCTCCACCATGGCGTCCATCCTGCCCTCCCGTCAGGTCCGCGGTGGCCCGACATCAGGAAACGGTCGGCTTCGCGTCGAGCGTGGCGGCTTCGACGCCGACGGACTAGATTCGAGGTCATCCCCGGCGATCACCTCACGACGGGCTGAGCAGGGGGAACGATTACGGGCGCATACAACGGAAAAAACGTCGTGATCACCGGCGGCAGCAGCGGGATCGGACTCGCGACGGCGCAACTGCTGGTGGACGGAGGCGCGCGAGTGCTGATCACCGGACGCACCCCGGCCACCCTCGATACCGCCCGTGACCGGCTCGGCGACAACGCGGTGACCATGGTCAGCGATGCGACGTCACTGCCGGCCATGGAAGCGCTGGCCGACCGCGTGCGCACCGAGTTCGGCACGATCGACGCCCTGTTCGTCAACGCGGGCGGCGTGCGGTTCGAGCCTTTCGAATCGATGTCGGAGCAGGTCTACGACGAGTTGTTCACGGTGAACGCGAAGGGGCCGTACTTCACCGTGCAGAAGCTCGTTCCTCTGTTGCGGGAAGGCAGTGGGGTGGTGCTGACCACGTCGGTCGCGAACGTACTGGGCACCCCGATGATCAGCGCCTACTCGGCCGCCAAAGCGGCGCTGCGTTCGATGACCCGCAGCCTCGCCCGGGAGCTGCTGTCGCGGAAGATCCGCGTCAACGCGATCAGCCCCGGTTCGATCGACACGGGCGCGCTGGAGCGGTCCATGCCCGCGGAAGCCGCGCGGCAGACCCGCGCGCAGATGACCGCGGACAGCCCCATGCTGCGCTTCGGCGACCCCGGCGAGATCGCCAAGGCGGTCGCGTTCCTCGCGTTCGACGCCACGTTCACCACCGGTGCCGAGCTCGCCGTGGACGGCGGCGAGTCCCAGCTCTGACCGGTGCCCGGCCGGGGGCCCGGAGTCGGCCGCGGTCGCTGTGATCGTTGCCACCTCGCGCCGCTGTCACGTTCGGCGCTCGAAGGGCTACGAGCGCGCATCGGCACCGTCTCCTGATCGGCTGACAGACCGTCCGAAAAGGACTCAACGGGCGGCCCGCGACGTCCGGGTCAGTTCCAGTGGCCCGCGGCGGCGGCTTCGGCGACGTAGTCCTCGAACGGCTTCGGCCCTCGGCCGAGGGCCCGCTCCACACCGTCGGCAACGGAGTCGCGCGAGCCGGTGCGGACCTCCACGAGGAGCCCGGTGAGCATCCGCGCCGCGGCGGCCGGGACGCCGTTGGCGATCTGGAGCTCGACGAAGGCCTCGGGTTCGATGTCGACGTGCCGGACGGTGCGCCCGGTGGCCTTGCCGATGAGCTCCGCCGCCTCCCCGACGCTGATCGCCCGTGGGCCGGTCAGCGGGTAGGTGTGGCCGCTGTGCCGGTCTTCGGTCAGCGCGGCCGCGGCGACTTCGGCGATGTCCTCGGCGTCGACGAACGGCGTACGCCCGTCACCGGTGGGCAGGGTCAGTGCCCCGTCGAGGACTCCCCTAAGCCAGAAGGCCTCGCTGAAGTTCTGTGAGAACCAGTCCGGCCGCAGGATGGTCCAGTCGACGCCCGCGCCGCGCACCGCCCGCTCGGCGAGCTTGAGGGGATGGCTGTCGTCGGCCTCGTCGACGCCGTGGGCGGACAGCAGCACCAGCCGTCGCACCCCCGCGGCGACCGCTTCGGTCACGAACCCGGGGACGCGCGCCACGCCCATCCCCCCGTTGGGTTCCATGACATAAACGGCGGTGACGCCGTCCAGCGCGGGCGCCCAGGTCTGCTGGTCTTCCAGGTCGAACCGGATGTCGCCGCCGGTCCGGGACGCCGCCCGGACAGGCTGCCCGGCGGCACGGAGGCGGCGAGTGATGCGGCGACCGGTCTTGCCGGTGCCGCCGAGGATCAGGGTGGTGGTCATGTCCCCTAGCGAACTCCGATTCCTGAAGACGATCCATAGTATTTCGTCGCTAATACCTTTGTGATCGTCTAAGGTGGCGGCATGGACGTCCTCAGCGATCTGCTGCACCGGGCCCACGCCAGGAACGCGCTGGTCAGGCAGTTGATCCAGCGGCCGCCCTGGTCCCTGACCTTCGCCGACTCCCCACCGCTCACGGTCATCGCCACGCTCGGCGGCCACGCGTCGATCCGGCTGGACGACTCCGGCGCCGCGCCGACCCGCCTGGCCGCTGGCGACATCGCCCTCGTCAGCGGAACCGGCCACCTCACGATCGCCGACGATCCGTCCACCGCGCCGCAGGTCGTGATCCGCGGCGGCCGGAAATACCGCCCCGGCGGGGGCGACGAGATGACGGGTGACCACCTGAGCCTGGCGCCGCGCACCTACGGCGACGGCCTGCCAGGGGCGACGATCATGCTCCGGGGCGCCTGCGAACTCCGGGGCGACGTCAGCGATCGCCTGCTGGACATGCTCCCGCCGCTGGCGGTCGTTCCCGCCGGGCCGCGAACCAGGGCGGCGCTGGAGCTGCTCACCACCGAGACGGCCTGCGACGAACCCGGCCAGGACGCCGTCCTCCACCGGCTGCTGGACCTCGTGCTCGTACTGGCGCTGCGGGCGTGGTGCGCCAGACCGGAGGCGGCGGCCCCCGCCTGGTACCGGGCATTGGCCGATCCCGTCGTCGGCGACGCGCTGGGCCTGGTGCACGAGGAACCCGCTCGCCGGTGGACGGTCGCCGCGCTGGCCACCGAGGTCGGCATGTCCCGCGCCGCCTTCGCCGCCCGCTTCACCGGCCTGGTCGGCCAGCCGCCGCTCACCTACCTCACCGGCTGGCGGATGACCTTGGGCGCGGACCTGCTCCGCGACACCGAGACGAGCGTCGCCGCGGTCGCCCGCGAAGTCGGCTACGAGGACGCCTTCGCCTTCAGCGTGGCGTTCAAGCGCGCCCGCGGCGTCAGTCCCTCGGCCTGGCGCCGCCAGGCGCGCTGAGCCGGGTCTCGCGCCAGGAAACGGGATCGGCGACCGGCGCGCAGGAATCGTGTCAGGGTTGGAGGTTTTCCAGGTCCTCGAGAAGGCTCGGGTGCTTCGGCTCCCAGCCGAGCGTTTCCCGGGTATGGGTGCTGGACGCGGGTTGGTCGATCGCGAAAATCGGGCCGAGCGGGCCGTAGGTCTCCTGGGGCACCGGCTCGACCGGCAGCCCCAGCCGTCGGCCGACGACCGCCGCGATGTCACGCACCGCGTCGCCCTCGTCGGCCACCGCGTGCCAGGAGGTCCCGGCCGGTGCCTGCTCCAGCGCCAGCCGGAAGAGGACGGCCGCGTCGAGGGCGTGCACCGCAGGCCAGCGCTGCGCGCCGTCACCCGGGTAGCCGGACACGCCGGTTTGGCGCGCGATGCCGGTCAGCAATCCGGCGAATCCGCCTTCGCCCTCGTTGTGGACGGTCCGCGGCAGGCGCACGGCGACCGTCCGGACCCCGCGCGAGGCCAGGTCCAGTGCAGCCGTCACCGCGCGGGCGCGACCGCCGACCAGCCCGTCGGTCCGCAGCGGGTCGGCCTCGGTGGAGCGGCGGCCCGGCAGGTACGGCGTACCCGAGACCGTGACGAAGGGCCGGTCGCTGCCAACGAGCTCCTCGCCAAGAGCCGCGATGGCGGCACTCTCCTCGGCGACCGCCGTCGCGACGGCCTCCGCGGTGCTGAAGTCGGCGCTGAACGCCAGGTGGATCACCCCGTCGGCCTGAGCAGCACCGGTGCGGAGGGCGTCCAGATCGGCGAGGTCTCCCCGCAGGGACTCGGCGCCGGCCGCCTCGACGGCCAGCGCGGACGCCTCGGAGCGAGCGAGCGCCACCACGGTGTGACCGTTGCCGAGCAGCTCGGCGACCACGGCGGAGCCGATCAATCCGGTGCCGCCACTGACGAAAACATGCATGGAACTCTCCTGGAAGTGATGGGACTAGTGTCTCATCACCATACCAGAGTGATGCGACACTAGTCCCATCATCTACGATCGGCCGATGGCACGATGGGAACCAGGGGCGCGGGAACGGCTCGTCGTGGCCGCGGTCGAACTGTTCACCGAGCAGGGATACGACGCCACGACGGTCACGCAGATCGCCGAGCAAGCCGGGGTCACGAGAAGTACCTTCTTCCGGTACTTCCCCGACAAACGCGATCTCCTGGTAGCCGGGCAGGAGACACTGAGCCAGCTGCTGGCCGACGGGATCGCCGAGGCGCCTCAAGGTGCCAGCCCGCTCGAAGCGGTCGCCGCCGGTCTCGAGCGCGCGTCGAGCGCGATGGGCCCGATGAACCGCGAGCTCGGTCCCCGCCTGAAAGCGGCCGTCGCGGCCAGCGCCGAACTCCAGGAGCGTGACGCCCTCAAGAGCGTCGGCCTCGCCGCCGCCATGACCACCGCTCTCGTCGCCCGCGGCGTGCCCGGCCCGACCGCCCATCTCGCGGGCGAGCTGGGCGTCCTCGCCTTCAAGATGGGCTACGCCGGGTGGTCCGAGGCCGACTGCGAAACCGCGGGCGAGCTCGCGCCGTACACCTTGACAGCACTGGACGAACTGCGGGCAGCGAGCGCGTCACTGGGCTGACCGGGCCGGTTTCCGCGGGCCTGGCCTCAGGTGCCGACGTAGGCCGCGAGGTGCTCGCCGGTGAGCGTGGAACGGGCGGCGATGAGGTCGGCGGGCGTGCCCTCGAAGACGATCCGGCCGCCGTCGTGGCCGGCGCCGGGGCCGAGGTCGATGATCCAGTCGGCGTGCGCCATGACCGCCTGGTGGTGCTCGACGACGATGACCGACTTGCCGGAGTCGACGAGCCGGTCGAGCAGGCCGAGCAGCTTCTCGACGTCGGCGAGGTGCAGGCCGGTGGTCGGCTCGTCGAGGACGTAGACACCGCCCTTCTCGGCCATCCGGGTGGCGAGCTTGAGCCGCTGCCGCTCGCCGCCGGACAGCGTGGTGAGCGGCTGGCCGATGGTGAGGTAGCCGAGCCCGACGTCGGCGAGCCGCTCGAGGATCCGGTGCGCCGCCGGTGTCTTCGCCTCGCCGTCCCCGAAGAACTCCCCGGCCTCGGCCACTGACATCGCGAGCACCTCGCTGATGTCGCGGCCGCCGAGGTGGTACTCCAGCACCGAGGCCTCGAACCGCTTGCCGTCGCACACCTCGCAGGTGGTGGCGATCCCGGCCATCATCGCCAGGTCGGTGTAGATGACACCGGCGCCCTTGCAGGCGAGGCAGGCGCCCTCGGAGTTGGCGCTGAACAGCGCGGGCTTCACCCCGTTGGCCTTCGCGAACTCCTTGCGGATCGGGTCGAGCAGCCCGGTGTACGTCGCCGGGTTGCTCCGCCTCGAGCCGCGGATCGCGGTCTGGTCGACCGACACCACGTCCTCGCCCGGCGGGATCGACCCGTGCACGAGCGAGCTCTTGCCGGAGCCCGCGACGCCGGTGATGACGACCAGCATGCCGAGCGGGATGTCGACGTCGACGTCGACCAGGTTGTGCGCCGTCGCGCCGCGGATCTCGAGCGCGCCGGTGGGCGTCCGCACCGTCTTCTTGAGCGCCGCCCGGTCGTCGAAATGGCGGCCGGTGATGGTGTCGCTGGACCGCAGCCCCTCGACGGTGCCCTCGAAGCAGACGGTGCCGCCCGCCGTGCCGGCGCCGGGACCGAGGTCGACGACGTGGTCGGCGATCGTGATCGTCTCCGGCTTGTGCTCCACGACGAGCACCGTGTTGCCCTTGTCCCGCAGCTGCAGCAGCAACTCGTTCATCCGCTGGATGTCATGGGGATGCAGGCCGATCGTCGGCTCGTCGAAGACGTAGGTGACGTCGGTGAGCGAGGAGCCGAGATGGCGGATCATCTTGGTGCGCTGCGCTTCGCCGCCCGACAGCGTGCCCGACGGCCGGTCGAGCGAGAGGTAGCCCAGCCCGATCTCCACGAACGAGTCGAGGGTGTGGCGCAGCGTCGTGAGCAGCGGTGCCACCGACGGCTCGTCGAGCTCGCCCGCCCAGTCCGCCAGGTCGCTGATCTGCATCGCGCAGGCTTCGGCGATGTTGATCCCCTTGACCTTCGACGATCGAGCCGCCTCGGACAGGCGGGTGCCTTCGCACTCGGGGCAGGTGGTGAAGGTGACCGCCCGCTCCACGAACACGCGGATGTGCGGCTGCAGCGAGTCGACGTCCTTGGACAGCATCGACTTCTGGATCTTCGGGATCAGGCCCTCGTAGGTCAGGTTGATGTTTTCGACCTTGATCTTGGTCGGTTCCTTGTAGAGCAGGTCGTTCAGTTCCCTCTTGGTGAACTTGCGGATCGGCTTGTCCGGGTCGAAGAAGCCGCAGCCGCTGAAGATGCGGCCGAACCAGCCGTCCATGCTGTAGCCGGGAATCGCGAGGGCGCCCTCGTTGAGCGACTTGGTGTCGTCGTAGAGCTGGGTCAGGTCGATGTCGTTGACCGAGCCCCGGCCCTCGCACCGCAGGCACATGCCGCCGGTGATGGAGAAACTGCGCCGCTCCTTGACCGTCTTCCCGCCGCGCTCCATCGTGACCGCGCCCGCTCCGCTGATCGAAGCGACGTTGAAGGAGAACGCCTGCGGCGAGCCGATGTGCGGCTTCCCCAGCCTGCTGAAGAGGATGCGCAGCATGGCGTTGGCGTCGGTGGCGGTGCCGACGGTGGAGCGCGGGTCGGCGCCCATCCGCTGCTGGTCGACGATGATCGCGGTCGTCAGGCCGTCGAGCACGTCGACCTCGGGCCGGGCCAGCGTCGGCATGAAGCCCTGCACGAAGGCGCTGTAGGTCTCGTTGATCATCCGCTGCGACTCCGCGGCGATCGTGCTGAACACCAGCGAGCTCTTGCCGGAGCCGGAGACACCGGTGAACACCGTCAGCCTGCGCTTCGGGATCTCGATGCTGACGTCCTTGAGATTGTTCGCGCGCGCGCCGTGCACGCGGATCAGATCATGGCTGTCCGCGACGTGCGGCGCAGGCGACTGCGTGCCCGCTCTGGTGGCCTTGCTCATCGTGTCTCCATTTTGGTCAGCGGGGGCGCCTTCGCGGTCTCCGTCGGCGTCGCCTGGCTCGATCTAACCAGCTTCGAGCGGTAAGTCCGGTCCTCTCTGCACCGGCGCGGTGTCCGGACGGCCCTCACCGGTCCTGGAGCAGCCCGAGGACATTGCCGTCGGAGTCGGTGAAAGTGGCCACCAGGCGGCCGCCACCGACGTCGTGCGCGGGCTCTTTCACGGTGGCGCCCGCCGCCGTCACCTCGGCCAGCTTCGCCTCGATGTCGGGCACGTGCCAGTAGGCCACCGGCGAGGTCGTCCCCCGCGGCCCGCCGTTCGGCACCAGCCCGATGTGCTGCCCCTCGCTGTCGAAGCCGACGTAGTAGGGCCCGTCGGCCGTCGGCGGGACGCCGAGCAGGGCGGCGTAGATCACCTTGGCCGTCGCGAGGTCGGACACGGGATGCAGCACGGTCTTGATTCCCTGGGTCATGGTCACTCCTGTTTTCCCGTGGATCGGCTGTCTACGGCGGTCACGCTAGCCGCGGCCGGGGGCCCGCGCTTCTCGATTCCTGATCGGTCTGGTCGCCCGCCCCACCCCGCGGCACCGGAGTCCCCTGTGGACCGCCGACGCTTCGCCCGCGAAGCCCGCGGAAACTGTCGGTGGTCCGAACTAGGCTCGCGACATGAGCCAAGAATCCTCGGCACGCACTGGAATGGCGGCCGATCTGCACCGGTACCTCCAGGAGTCGCGAGAGAGCGTTCTCGCCTCCCTGGAGGGCTTGAGCGAGTACGACATCCGGCGGCCGATGACGCCCACCGGCACCAATCTGCTCGGGCTGGTCAAGCATCTCGCGAGCGGCGAGCTGGGCTATCTCGGCGAGTCCGCGGGCCGTCCGTTTCCCGTTCCGCTGCCTTGGAACGAAGACGGGTCCGTCTGGGACGGTGCCGACATGTGGGCCACGGCCGAGGAAACCAGGGAGGAGCTGGTTTCCCTGTACCGGGCCGCGTGGCTGCACTGCGATCAGACGGTCGACCAGCTGGGCCTCGACGCGCCGGCGCACGTGGCTTGGTGGCCGGAGGAGCGCCGGGAAACCACGCTGGGGTCCTTGCTCGTCCGTGTCGTGGCCGAGACGGCCCACCACGCGGGGCACGCCGACGTCGTCCGCGAAATGATCGACGGCCAGGCGGGTCGGGATCACGAGGAGCTCGGCGACGCCGCCTGGTGGGCAAGCTACGTCGAACGCATCGAGCAGGCGGCCTCGAGCCACCGAGGTCCCACCCCGGCGGCACCGTCCGAATCCACCACCTGATCGAGCGAACTCGACGGCACAGCGAAACCGCGGACATCTTCACACCGAAACGAGAAAGGTCCGTATATAAGGGTTCTCGCTCTTGACGGGCCCTTTCCGTGGCGGCCCGCGCACGCCGCGGTGAGGCACTAAGGTCACCACACCGGCGTCTCCAGCCCCCGTGTCGGATCCCTCACTCGGAAAGAAGCAGACCTCAACCATGAACTACGAGACAACGACATCCACCGGCGGTTCAGGATTGCCCTTCGGCTTCGGTGGCGCGGGCCTGATCCTCGGCGTGCTCGCGATAATCGCCTTGTGGAAGGTGTTCGGCAAAGCCGGCAGGCCGGGCTGGGCGGCGATCATCCCGTTCTACAACGTCTACACCCTGCTGAAAGTCGCGGGCCGCCCCGGCTGGTGGCTGATCCTGCTGTTCATCCCGCTGGTCAACATCGTGATCGGCATCATCGTGTCCGTCGACGTCGCCAAAGCATTCGGCAAGGGCGGCCTGTTCGGCTTCTTCGGCCTCTTCGTGTTCTCCATCATCGGTTACCTCATCCTGGGCTTCGGCCAAGCCCGCTACCTCCGCACCGGCCCGCGCTGACCCGCGGCGGCCGCCGACAGGGCGACGTTGCACCACCGCCAGTTAGATGTTATAACTTTCATAACAGCTACTAGCGGAGGTGCGCGGTGAACGACGCTCGGCAGGACCACAGTGACCAGGAAAACGGACAGCTGACCCAAGTGGTCCTGCCCGGCAAGGTCGATCCGGACGGGCTCCGGCTGACCCGCGGAGTCGTCCCCGCACCGGCGAAAGGCCAGGTACTGGTCGCGGTGGAAGCCACCGGGATCTCGTTCGCCGAGCAGCAGATGCGCCGCGGCCGCTACTACGACCAGCCGCCGTTTCCCTTCGTACCGGGCTACGACCTGGTCGGCACGGTGGTCTCCACCGGCGACGGGGTCGACCCGGCGCTGCGCGGCCGCCGGTTCGCCGTGCTCACGAAGGTCGGCGGCTGGGCCAGTCACGTGGTGGTCGACGCGGCCAAACTCGTCAGGGTCCCCGACGGCGTCAGCGCCGTCGACGCGGAGACCGTGGTGGTCAACGGCATCACCGCGTGGCAGATGCTGCACGGCAGGGCCCGGATCCACGCCGGGCAGACGATCCTCGTGCACGGCGCGAACGGCGGCGTGGGCTCCACCCTCGTGCAACTGGCCCGCACCGCGGGGGTGCACGTCATCGGCACCGCGTCCGCCCGCCACCACGACGCGCTGCGGGAGCTGGGCGTGATGCCGATCGACTATCGGCACGAGAACGTGCCCGCCCGGGTTCGCGAGCTGGCGCCCGACGGCGTGGACGCGGTGTTCGACCACGTCGGCGGGCGCAGTGTCGTGGACTCCTGGCGCCTGCTCGCCAAGGGCGGGACCCTCGTGTCTTACGGCTCCGCCTCGACGAAGGACGACACCGGCTCCAAACAGCTGCCGGTGCTGAAGATCCTCGCGCGAGTCCTGCTGTGGAACGCGCTGCCAACCGGCCGCAGCGCCAGTTTCTACAACATCTGGGCGGGCCTCAAGCGCGAGGACAAGTTCAACGCCCGGCTTCGCCACGACCTCACCGAGGTCTTCGAAGCCATGCGGTCCGGGCAGCTCACCGCGCAGGTCGCCGATGTCCTGCCGTTCAGCCGCGTCGCCGACGCCCTGCGGCTCGCGGAATCCGGCACCGTCGCCGGGAAGGTCGTGCTGACACCCTGAACCACCTTTTGCCGATACAGCAACTACAGTTGCCAGGTCGTGCACGGGGGTCGCAGTCTGGTGGTCAAGCCGTCGACCACGATCAGGAGGCCACCCGATGACCACCCACGAAAAATCCTCGCTGGGCAACCGCGTCCACCACGTCCGAGCGGGCGAACTGGACGGCAACACCGCGCTCAGCGGCGCCACGGTCGGCTCGCGGCGACTCTGGATGGGCCTGGTGGAGAATCCGCCGTCCAGCTCGACCGACAACCACCACCACGGCGACTCGGAAGCCGGGATCTACGTGGTCAGCGGTCATCCCGTGTTCGTCTACCACGACGGCACGAAGGAAGTACGGATCCCCGCGGGCCCCGGCGACTTCCTGCTGGTGCCCCCGTTCGTCCCGCACCGCGAAGAGAACCCCGACCCGGACGAGCCCGTGGTCGTGGTGATCGCCCGGACCTCGCAAGAGCCCATCAAAGTCCCCCTGCCCGAGCTTTACCACCTCGACCGTCCCTGAAGGCCACCATGACGGCGTCTAACGCCGTCATGGTGGCCTTCAGGGACGACCCGGAACGGCTGTGGTAAATTGCCTATAGGGGTTAGGTAGTTGCCTAGTGAGGTTAGTCGTGAAGGGGGTGGGTATGGGTCGTGCGGGGTTGACCACGGAACGTCTGACCCGGGCGGGCGCGGATTTGGCCGATGAGGTCGGCTTCGACGAGGCGACCGTCTCCGCGCTCGCCAGGCGGTTCGACGTCAAGGTCGCGAGCCTGTACTCGCACGTGAAGAACTCCGAGGACCTCAGGACCAGGATCGCCCTGCTCGCACTGGAAGAACTCGCGGACCGGGGCGCCGCCGCACTGGCCGGACGCGCGGGCAAAGACGCCTTGACCGCCTTCGCGAACGTCTATCGCGACTACGCCCGCGAGCACCCGGGCCGCTACGCCGCTGCCCAGCTGAGGCTCGACCCCGAGACTGCGGCCGCCAGCGCGGGCGGCAGGCACGCGCAGATGATGCGGGCGATCCTGCGGGGATACGACCTCGCGGAGCCGGATCAGACACACGCGGTCCGCCTGCTGGGCAGCGTCTTCCACGGCTACGTCAGCCTGGAAGCCAGTGGCGGGTTCAGCCACAGCGAGCCCGGCCCGCAGGAAACCTGGCCGTGGATCCTGGACGCCCTCGACGCCCTGCTGCGGATTTGGCCGGAATCCCCGCTGGAATCCCCACCGAACAAACCACACCTCTCGAGCACCAGGTTGGAACGATGAGCACCGAACACCACTGGATCACCACCCCCGTCACCGCGGACCTCCTGCGCGGCGCCCTCGAACTGGAGCGCACCGAACGCGGCGTGCTCCCGCACCGGCTGCCGGCCAAGGCCCGTGCAAAGGGCGCCGACGCGCAACTGGCCATGGCCGAGTCCCAGCCGTCGGGCGTCCGGCTGGTCTTCCGCACCAGTGCCACCGCGATCGAACTGGACACGGTGCCCACCAAACGGGTCTACGTGGGCGTCGCGCCCTTGCCGGACGGCGTGTACGACCTGCTCATCGACGGCCACCTGGCCGGCCAGTCCAGTGTGCCGGGCGGCAACACCCTGGTGATCGACATGGCCGCCGGGTCCGCCGAGCACCGGCCGGGCCCGGCGGGCACCCTTCGCTTCACCGGCCTGCCCGGCGGGGTCAAGGACGTCGAGATCTGGCTGCCGCACAACGAAACCACCGAACTCGTCGCGCTGCGCACCGACGCACCCGTCGACCCCGCACCGGCGGGGAACAGCCGGGTTTGGCTGCACCACGGCAGCTCGATCAGCCACGGCTCCAACGCCGCGAGCCCCACCACCAGCTGGCCCGCGCTGGCCGCCCGGCTCGGCGGCGTCGAGCTGGTCAACCTGGGCTTCGGTGGCAGCGCCCTGCTCGACCCGTTCACCGCCCGCACCCTGCGCGACACCCCCGCGGACCTGATCAGCGTCAAGCTCGGCATCAACCTCGTCAACGCCGACCTGATGCGCCTGCGCGCCTTCGTCCCGGCGGTGCACGGCTTCCTCGACACCATCCGCGAGGGCCACCCGGCCACTCCGCTCCTGGTCGTCTCCCCCATCCTGTGCCCCATCCACGAGGACACCCCCGGCCCCAGCGTCCCGGACCTCAGCGGGGGGCAGCTCCGGTTCCGGGCCACGGGCGACCCCGCGGAGCGAGCGGCCGGGAAGCTGACCCTCGCCGTCATCCGGGACGAGCTGAGCCGCCTCGTGAAGCAGCGGGCGGCGGACGACCCGAACCTGCACCACCTCGACGGGCGCGACCTCTACGGCGAGGCGGACTTCGCCGAGCTGCCGCTGCCCGACGAGCTCCACCCGGACGCCGCCACCCACCGCCGCATCGGCGAACGCTTCGCCGCCGCCGCCTTCGCGCCCGGCGGCCCGTTCACCCCCGGCCGCGGCTGAAGGCGGCGGCCGCCCCGGTATCGTCACGGCCGATGATCACGCACCCGAGGCACCCGGAACTGACCCGCCCGGTGCTGTCGGGGTCCGCGGCGCTGTCGGGGTGGAAGGTGCGGCTGCGCGAGATCGAACCGGCCGACCGGCGCACGCTGACCGGGTTCGACCGGGACTCGGCCGACGGGCGGATGCCGCAGGTCGGCGGGCACCGGCATTGGGCGGCACACCGGTCGAGTGCGGCCGATGCGGGTGACGACGACCTCCGGTTCGCGATCGAGACGCTGCACAGCGGGCTGCTGGTCGGGTCGATGTCGGCCAGCCGGGCCGATCCGCGCCCGGACCGGTTCAGCTACAGCATCGGGATCGGGCCACGGCACCGGCGGTGTGGCTATGCCGAGGACGCCATCACCGTCCTGCTGACGCACATGTTCGGGCAACGCCACTACCGCCGATGCGAGGTCGGCATCTACGGCGGCAACCTGGCCTCGCTGACGCTGCACGCCGGGCTCGGCTTCCGGGAGGAAGTCCGCCTGCCCGACACCGAGCTGTCGCACGGGGAAATCAAGTACCTGGTGCGGATGGGCGTCACCGCGGACGAGTTCGCCGGGCTCCACCCGGATTCCACCGAGCCACGCCCGTTCGGCCGCCCCCGGCGCGGACGGCACTGGCGCACCCGCCGGGGCCAGCACTGGGACACCAGCCGTTGACCGCGGGCTGAGCGCTCCGGCCCGGTGAATCAGTCCACAGTGGATTCACCTCAGCCGTTGAGCCGGTGGGCGATGCCCGCGCGGCTGGTGAGGTCGAGCTTGCGCAGCACCTGCCCGACGTGCGCGTCGACCGTGCGGGGGCTGAGGAACAGCTCGGCGGCGATCTCCTTGGTGGCCAGGCCGCGCACCACCATCTCGGCGACCTGCCGTTCGCGGCGCGACAGGCTCCGGTCGGTGCCCGCCACCGGGTTCACCTTGCGCCGCCCGGCGAGCTGACGCTGGACCCGGGTGGCTTCACGCAACAGCGAGCCCGCGCCCGCGGTCTGGAACAGGTCGCGGGCCTCGGCGATCCGCTGGGTCGCGGCGTCGAACGAACCCTGTCGCCCCAGCACGTCCGCGACCACCAGGATCGCGCGGCCGCGGTGCAGCGCCATCGACACCCGGCCGAACGCCACGGCGGCCGAGGAAGCCGCCGCCAAGGCCGCGGGCAGGTCTTCCTTGGCCACCGCGCACGCGGCGCGCGCGAGCATCGCCGTGCCGACCTGGCTGCCCAGTCCGGTCGCGGCGGCCAGGTCCACGGCCTCCGCCGAGAAACGTTCGGCGTCGGCGGGCGCTCCCGCGGCCAGCGCCACGCGGCAGCGGTGGGCGAGCCTGCTCGCCAGCATCGGGTCGGTGCCCAGGTCTGCGGGCGGTTCCAGCGCGCCGGGGAACAGGTCGAGCTCGAAACCCGTCTCGATGAGGATCTGCTCGACCGTCCGCCGCCACCATCCGACGGCCGGGCGGGGCAGCTTCTCGACGGCACGCCACTGGTGCTCGGCCGCGGTCCGTTCTCCCGCGGCGAGCAGGATGCGGAGCTTGATCGCGCCCGCCATCGGCAGCACGTCGCGATGCCCGAAGCGAGCGGCCGCCGTCTCCGCCTCCACCGCGGCCACCGCCGCCTCGCTCAGCCGTCCGAGCTTGAACAGCAGGTAGCTGTGGACCGAGTGCAGATGCGGCAAGCCGTCCTTCGACCCGCAGGCGCGGCTCACCTGGAAGGCCCGGTCGAGCTGGGCCAGCGCGCGGCGGTCGTCGTCGAGGAAGTAGGAGGCCCAGCACAGCGTGGCCGTGCTGTCGAGCACCGACCGCAGCTGGACGTCGTCGAGCAGGTCGAACCGGCTCGCCGCGGCGCGCTGCGCGGTGATCGCCTCCGCCACCCGCCCGGCGCCGATCGCCACGATGGCCTGGACCGCGGACACGGCCGCCCCGACCGCCGGATCCGCCGTGGACCCGGCCGCCAGGCGCCGCAGCCTGCTCGCCGAACCCGCGAAGTCGCCGTCCAGCAGTTCCAGGTGCGCGAGTTCCAGCTCGACCTGCTCGTCCGCCGCGTCGGCCGCCGTGATCGCCGCTTCGGCCAGCACGCGGGCACGCCGGGTCCGGCCGAGGGAGCGTTCGCAGCGCGCAAGGAGCAGCAACACCTCCGGGTGAACGGGACCGGGCCAGGTGGTCAGCGACGCCAGCTGGGCGCGTGCCTGCGCGGGTTGTCCCGAGGAGATCAACGCCTTGCCATGGAGCACGCAGAGCCGGAAGTGCTCGTGTCCCCCGCGCAGCCGCTCGGGCAGATTCGCCAGCGCCACCGAGAGCCAGCGCGCGCTCGCGCCGGGATCGGTGTCCAGCACCTCCTCCCCCGCCACCGCGAGTTCGCCGACCGAGACGAGGTCGTGGCGGCGCAGTGCCTTCTCCAGGTGATAGGCGCGAGCGGTCAGGGGAGCGTCCAGCTCGCGGAGGTGGACGGCCGCGCGGTGATGGGCGCCTGCCCGCCAGCCGTGCCCGGCGAGCCGCCGGGCGGCGGCGCGGACCAGCGGATGCCGGAACCGGACGCCGCGGTCCGAGGCGACCAGCACCCCGCGGCGCAGCAGCCGTTCGAGCAGCTCGGCGACCTCGGTCTCCGGCAGTTCGGTCATCACCCTGACCAGGTCGAGGTCGAGCACGGCGCCGCAGAACACCGCGGCCTGCGCGAACAGCCGCTCCCGTTCGGGCAGCCCGGACACCTCGGCGAACAGGACGCGCTCCAGCGGCAGCATCGGCCGGTCGCGGGCAGCGGGCTGCTCAGTGCCCGCCTCCGGCCAGGTGTGCGCCGGGAGTTCGGCGAGCAGCAGCAGGTACAGCGGGACGCGGTGGGCCTCGGCGGCGATCCGGTCCCGCTCGGCCTGGCCGAAGCCGGGCAGCAGCAGGGCGATCTCCTCGTCGGTGAACGGCGGCAGGTCCAGGTACCGGGTCGGCACACCCGCGACGCGCAGGCTGTGCGTGAACGCGGGCGGCAGCACCTCATCGCGGGCGGAGAGCAGAAGCCCGCAGCCGCCGTTGGGTCTTCGTGCCAGTGAAGCGAGTAGTCGCAGGGACTCCTCGTCGGCCCAGTGCACGTCGTCGACGACCACCAGCGTCTCCCGCCCCGCCAGCAACCGGACGACGCGGTCCTCGGTCACCGGGCCCTCGCCCGGGGGCCCGCCCAGCGTCTCCACCAGGCGCCACGCCAGCCCCGAGGGTGCGGCACCGTCGGGCTCGGAGCCCGCGACGCCGACCACCCTGTCCACCTTGGCCGCCGCGCGGCGCGCGGCCTCGGCGAGCAACCTGCTCTTCCCGATGCCCGGCGGTCCCGCCACCAGCGTGACGCCCGCGGCCGGCCGCTCCAGGCACGCCGCCAGCTGTGCGGACCTGCCGACGAATTCCCCCTCGGTCACCAACTCCCCCTTCGTCCCGGCAGTCGAATTACCGTACTTTCACGGATGCTGCGACTCGCCAATACACGGTTTTATTTGCTTCACAGCCGCGCCCGGAAATCAGCCGGGTAACTGGGGCACAGGCTACTGGCGGTTATGCCGCCCCGGCTATCGGCCAATAGGCAGAACTTTGCCCGCACTTTCGGGCAGCCTCGCGAATACCAGCAGGAGGATCGGTGAACACCAGCGGCCCCACCGGCGTCGGCCGACCGGATTACCTGGCCGGAGTCCGCTATGCGGACACCCGAGGCAGCCACTTCCTGGAATCGGGCGAACACATTCCGCAGCCGCCGACAGCTGGTTCACATTTAGCGGCGATTACTCCCGTCACCCGGAACGCGACCCGTGGTAACCACTGGCACACCTTTTTAGCGGAATCGGTGAAAAACGACCGAACTGTGTATCCGCGAGGCAATACCCGGCACCGTGCAAATATCACCGAACGGTGTGGTCACAATTGCCGTGCCGGATTCACGGCCACCGGAACGGTGCCGGAATGAGCGACGGCAGACGGGTACTAGTGGTCGGGGCCGGGCTCGCCGGCTCGCTCGCCGCCATCCACCTGGCACGGCTCGGGCACCAGGTCGAGATCTACGAGCGGCTCCCCGACCCGCGGACCGCCGCCCGCAACGGCGGCCGGTCCATCAACCTGGGGCTGTCGCAGCGCGGCATCCGGGCGCTTGACGGCGTCGGCCTGCTCGACGAGGTCCTGCGCGTGGCGGCGCCGATGCGCGGCCGGGTCATCCACCAGCGCGACCGCGAGCTGGACTTCCAGCCGTACGGCAGTCAGGAGGACCAGATCCTCCGCTCGGTGCTGCGCGAGGATCTCAACGGGATCCTGCTCACCACGGCACTCGGGCTCCCGAACGTGCGGGCCCACTTCGGCGAGACGTTGACCGGGCTCGACCGCGGCTCCGTGACGAGTGCCCCGGTCTGCCGGTTCACCGGCGCCGGTGGCGAGCACGAGGTGTCCGCCGAGCTGGTCGTCGGCGCCGACGGCGCGTTCTCGGCCGTCCGGACGCGGTTGCTGCGCGGCCTGCCCGCCGACTTCCACCAGCGGTTCCTGCCATGGGGATACAAGGAGTTCGCCGTGCCGGCCGGGCTGCCCGGCGAGCTGCGCAGCGCGCCGGACTCGCTCCACGTCTGGCCGTGCCACGACGGCCTGATCGTCGCGCACCCCAACGTGAACGGCTCGCTGACCGCGACCGTGTTCCTCCCCCTGTCCGGTGACGAGAGCTTCGAGACCCTCACCACCGAGCAGTCGGTGCGGAAGCTGTTCGACACCCGGTTCCCGGACGTGCGGGAGCTGGTGCCGGACGTGGTCGAGCAGTTCCTCGGCCACCCGACCGGGCACCTGGTGACCGTCCGCAGCTCGCCGTGGCAGCACGAGGGCCGGGTGGTGCTGATCGGCGACGCCGCCCACGCGGTGTACCCGTTCTACGGCCAGGGCATGAACTCAGCGCTGGAGGACTGCACGGTCCTGCGGGAATGCCTGGAACGCGACGACTGGGCCGCGGCGCTGCGCACCTTCCAGGAGCGGCGCAAACCCCACACCGACGTGCTCGCGGACCTCTCGGAGCAGAACTTCGACGAGCTGCGCACCCGGCTGGCCTCCCCGCTGTTCCTCGCCCGAAAGAAGGCGGATCTCTTGCTGAGCAAGACTTTCCCCGGTCGCTGGGTCCCGCTCTACACGATGGTTTCCCACACCACGATGCCCTACGCGGACGCGCTGAGCCGTGCGCGAAGGCAGCACACCGTTCTCACCTGGGCGAGCATCGGCACCGCACTCACCACAGCTCTGTGCGGGTACGCGCTCTCCCGCCGCGGGCGGACATCCCGCACCCGCGGACAGCGCCACGACGGAGGCAGACGCTGATGCTCACCCATCCGACCGACCCCAGCCGCGTCCTGGTGGAGCGGAGCGATCTCGATCCGCTCGCCCTGCCCGCGCAGCTGCGCCGCTACGAGATCCACCTGCGCGCCATCTTCGACTGGGGGCAGGGCTATCTGTCCAGCCCACATCCCGAGCTCGGCCGGGCGGGCAACGTCTGCCCGTTCGCGCAGCCTTCCTTGCTGCAGGGGAGGTTCTTCCTCGCGGTCCAGCCGGGGACGCCGACCGAGGGGCCGCAGCTCGCCGCGACGTTGCGGTTCTACCGGAACTGGTTCCTCGACCTGGCGCCGCGGCGGCTGCCCGCCGCGAAGCTGACCACGATCCTGCTGCTGTTCCCGGACGCCCCGCACGACGAGGTCAGCCGGGTGGTCGACGCCGTGCAGAACGCGCTGAAGTCGGAGTATGTCGACGAAGGCCTGATGCTCGGCGAGTTCCACAACGGCCCGCCGCCCAAGGGCGGGCTGTGGAACGCCGCCTTCCGCCCGCTGCGCAGCCCGGTGCCGATGCTGGTGGTGCGGCACATGGTGCCCACCGACTACCCGTTCCTGCGGGACGACACGGAGCAGACCCGCGCCTACCTCCGGCTGTTCGGCGACCAGATCCCGGGCCCGCTGCGCGAACAGGTCGAGAACGACCGGCTCGCGCTCGAACTGACCGAGCCCTGCGCCGACCAGGCCGGGATCGGCGCGCCGTGACCGAATCCGTGTTCCCCTGCTCCCCCGGCCAGGAGCGGCTGTGGTTCCTCGACCGGCTCGACCCCGGCTCCCCGGTCCACAACGTGCCCGCGGTCCTACTGCTTTCGGGTCCGCTCGACGTCGCCGCGCTGCGGCGGGGTTTCACACTGGTTTCGCGGCGGCACGACGTCCTGCGGACGGTCTTCCGTGAGCAGGACGGCGTCGGAGTGCAGGTCGTCCGCGAAGACGGCGGCTTCACGTTCGACCTCCGCGAAGCAGGCACGGACGCCGAGGCCCACGAGGCCGCGGAGGCCGAGATCCGCGCGCCTTTCGACCTGACCGCCGGGCCGCTGGCCAGGGCGCTGCTGGTGCGACAGGCCGAAGACCGGCACGTCCTGGTGATCACCCTGCACCACGGCGTCTCCGACGGCTGGTCGCTCTCACTGCTGCTCGACGAGCTGACCGAATGCTACCGCGCGCTGGTGACCGGCACCGCTCCCGAGCTGCCACCGCTGCCCGGTCAGTACTCGGATTTCGTGCGGTGGCAACGGGATTACCTCGCCGGATCCGAGGGCGCCGAACTGCTCGCAGAGTGGACCGACCGGCTGCGCGGCGCGCCCGAGCTGATCACCCTGCCGACGGACCGGCCCCGGCCCGCGACGGCGTCGCACCGGGGCGGGATCCACGAGTTCGCCTTCCCGGCCGGGCTGACCGGCGCCATCCGGCGGCTCGCCGCCGGGCGCGGCGCCACGGTTTTCATGACCGTCCTCGCGGCCTACCACGCCCTGCTCTCGCGCTACAGCGGGCAGGACGACGTCGTGGTCGGCACCGTCGTGGGCCAGCGCTCGCAGGTCGACACCGAGAACCTGATCGGGTTGTTCGTCAACACCGTCCCGGTGCGGGTTTCGACGGTGGGCGAACCGAGCTTCGGCGAGCTGCTCGACGAGGTCTGTGACGTGCTCGTCGACGCGCTGGGCGGCGCGGAGATCCCGTTCGAGCGGGTCGTCGAAGCGGTCCGTCCCGAACGCAGCCTGAGCCACTCGCCGATCTACCAGGTCGGGTTCAACGGGCACGGCACGAGCGGCGAACCGCCGCGGCTGGCCGG
Source organism: Amycolatopsis sp. H20-H5 (assembly GCF_035828755.1). NCBI lineage: Bacteria > Bacillati > Actinomycetota > Actinomycetes > Pseudonocardiales > Pseudonocardiaceae > Amycolatopsis > Amycolatopsis sp. H20-H5. Next base: position 178,183 of record NZ_JAYMZS010000003.1, read on the forward strand.
GCTCGAGGTGACCGACTTCGCCGGGCCGCACACGGCGACGACGAAGCTCGACCTCATGCTCGGCGTCCGCGACGAAGGCGAGCGGCTGCACGGCTATCTCGAGTACAGCACCGACCTGTTCGACGGCGAGACGGTCGCCCGCTTCGCCCGGCACCTGCTGACCTTCCTGACCGCGGTCACCGCGGACCCCGCCCTGCTGATCAGCGAGGTCGGGCTGCTCGACGACGCCGAACGACGCGACGCCCTCGCCGCCGGGAACGACACCGCCCAGGCGTTCCCGGCGGTGGCGTCGGCGCTCGACCTCATCGCGGTCCACGTGCGCGAGCGCGGCGACGCGACGGCGATCGCCGGTGCGCTGACCTATCGCGAGCTGGATTCCCGGGCGAACCGGCTGGCCCACGCGCTGCGGCGGCGCGGCGTCGGCCCGGACGTCACCGTGGGCCTGTGTGTGCGCCGGTCGGCCGAGATGGTCGTGGCCCTGCTGGCGATCTGGAAGGCGGGCGGCGCGTACGTCCCGCTGGACACGGCCTGGCCCGTCGAGCGGCTCGCCCACGTCGTGGCGGACGCCGGGGTCCGGATCGCGGTCACCGACCGCGAGAGCACCGAGCGCCTGCCGACCCTGCCCGGCTGGTTCGATGTGGTCGTCGATGTCGACCACGATGTAGACCAGGACTCCGCGGAACCGGCCACCGCACCGTCGGTCGAGCTGGATCCGGCGAACCTCGCCTACGTCGTCTACACCTCCGGTTCCACCGGGCAGCCCAAAGGCGTCGCGGTGCCGCACCGGGGTGTGGTGAACCTGTTGTGCGGCTTCGGCGACCGGCTCGGGGTGACCGGCGACGACGTCTGGGCCTCGGTCACCACGCTCTCGTTCGACATGTCGGTGCGGGAGCTGCTGATCCCGCTGACCCGCGGCGGGTCGGTCGCCGTGATCGGCGAAGCCGACTCGGCAGAGCCCGCGGCGTTGTCGGCGCGGCTCGCCGACTGCGGCGCGACGATCCTGCAGGCAACGCCGACCCGCTGGCGGATGCTGCTGGCGTCGGGCGGGGTGCCCGCGAAGGTGCGCAAACGGCTGAGCGGCGGGGAAGCGCTGAGCCGCGAACTCGTCGACGCACTGACCGCCGACGGTGCCGAGGTGTGGAACCTCTACGGGCCCACCGAAGCCACGATGATCGTGTCCGCCCACGCTGTCGGCCCCGGCGGGGGGACGGTGCCGCTCGGGCCGCCGCTGCCGAACACCCGGCTCTACCTGCTCGACGGCGCGAAGAACCCGGTGCCGCCCGGGATCGCGGGCGAGATCCACCTCGGTGGCGCCGGGGTCAGCCGTGGCTACCGGTCCCGGCCCGGCCTGACCGCGGAGCGGTTCGTCCCCGATCCGTTCACCTGCGACGGCGGGCGGCTGTACGCCACCGGGGACCTCGCGCGCCGCGGTCCCGGCGGGACACTGGAGTTCCTGGGCAGGCTGGACCACCAGGTGAAGATCCGCGGCCTGCGGATCGAACTCGGCGAGATCGAGGCGCGGCTGCGCGCCGACCCCGAGGTGTCCGACGCGGCGGTCCTCGCGCGGACCGTCAGCGCCGACGACGTCCGGCTCGTCGCCTACGTCGTGCCCGCGAGCGCGGGCCCGTCCTGGCCGCCGATACGGGATCGGCTCGCGTCCCGGCTGCCCGCGTACATGGTCCCGGAGGTCGCGGTCCTGCTGCCCGCGCTGCCGCTGACCAGGACCGGCAAGACCGACCGGGCCGCGCTGCCCGAACCGGTGTGGGAGGACCACCGCGCGCCGGACCGGGTCGCCCCGCGCGACGTCGTCGAGCGGGCACTGGCCGGGCTGTGGCGCGAGGTGCTGGCCGTCGGCGAGATCGGCGTGCACGACGACTTCTTCCACCTGGGCGGGCATTCGCTGCTCGCCGCACGCCTGCTGGCCAAGGTGCGCGAGCACTTCCAGGCCGACGTCGGGCTGCGCACACTGTTCGGCGCGCGCACGGTCGCGACGTTCGCCGCCGCCCTGCGCCGGGCGGAAGCCGAGCCCGGCGTCACCGAAGAGATAGCGCTGCTGCGCGAGCAGATCGCCGAACTGCCCGACGACGAGGTCCTCGCCCTGCTCGGTTCCCCCGCTGATCCCCACCCAGGAGCGCATCGATGACACAGCAGGACCGGGACCGGCTGTTCAAGCTGCTGGCCGCGCGCAGCGGGCTCGCCACCGCGACCAGGGAGTCCGCGATCCCCCGCCGCCCCACCGGCGGGCCGGTCCCGCTGCTGCCCGCGCAGCGGCAGCTGTGGTTCCTCGACCGGCTGGGCGCGAGGGACGGGGTGTACACGATCACCCAGTCCTGGCGGCTGTCGGGCGCACTGGACGTCGCCGCGCTGCGCCGGGCGCTGGCCGCGGTCGTCGACCGGCACGAGGCGCTGCGGGCCGGATTCGAGGAGCTCGAAGGCGAACCGGTCCAGGTCATGGCTCCGCCTGGCACCGCCCCCGAACTGTCTATTGTGGACGTAAGACACGCGGCACGGCCGCGGGATCGGGCCGACGCGGTGCTCGCCGCCGAGCGGGCCAGGCCGTTCGACCTGGCGGAACCGCCGCTGGTCCGCGGTCTGCTGGTGGTGCTCGCCCCCGACGTCCACCTGTTCGTGCTGACGGCGCACCACATCGTCGCGGACGCCGCTTCGGTCGGGATCATGCTCCGGGAACTGACCGAGCACTACGGCGGCACCGCCCTGCCGTCCGAGCCACCCGTCCAGTACGGCGACTACGCGGTCTGGCACGCCGGTCATCCGCTCGACGCGGGCGAAAAGTACTGGCACGAAACACTTCACGACGCCCCGGCGCTGCTGGAGCTGCCGACTGACCGGCCGCGCCCGCCCGCCGAGTCCTTCCGCGGCGACGGCCACTCGTTCGTCATCCCGGCCGAGCGGGCGGCGGAGCTCGCCGAGTTCTGCCGCCGCCACGGGGTCACCGCCAACACGGTGCTGCTGAGCGCGTACGTCCTGCTGCTCGCCCGACATTCCGGCCAGGACGACGTCGTCGTCGGGATGCCGATGCGCGACGAAACCGTGCCGGGGATCGAAAACTGCGTCGGCATGTTCGCGAACACCGTCGCCGTCCGCACCCGGCTTCGCGGCGAACCCACGGTCACCGAGCTGCTCACCCAGGTGCAGGAGGCCTGCGTCGGCGCGCTGGAGCACCAGCGGTACCCGTGGGAGCGGGTGGCCCGATCGCTCCGGCCCGCCAGGGATCTCAGCCACAACCCGGTTTTCCAGGTGATGTTCGTGCTCAACGCCACCGGCGACGGGCTCCGGCTGCCGGGGATCGACGCGGAGTGGCTCGACCTGCCGGTGACCACCGCGCGGTTCGACCTGACGCTCGCGCTGGCGACCACCCCGGACGGGATCGAGGGGCGGCTCGACTACGCCACCGACCTGTTCGACGCCAAGACCGTCGCTCGGCTGGCCGAGCACTACGAACAGCTGTTGCGAGCGCTGCTGGCCGCCCCGGAAGCGCCGGTGTCCCGGCTCGACGCGTCGACCGAGGCGGAACGCCGGCGGCTGCGCGACGGCGGGCATCCGGCCGCACCGGCGCCGGTCACCGACGGGACGCCGGTCCACGTCCTCATCACCCGCCAGGCCGCGGAGACCCCGGCCGCACTGGCCGTCACCGAAGGCGGCGAAAGCCTCACCTACGCCGAGCTGATCACCCGCGCGAACGGCCTCGCCGCGCGCTTGCGGGAACACGGTGTCGGGCGGGGAAGCGTTGTCGCGCTGGGACTTCCGGCCGGATGCGCCGCTTTCACCAGCTTGCTCGCCACGCTGCTCGCGGGCGGCGCGTACCTTCCGCTCGACCCGGGCCACCCGCACGCGCGACTCGACTCGCTGCTGGCCGACGCCGCCCCGGCGGCGCTGATCACCACCCGCGAGCACAGCGCTGCCT
>NZ_JAYMZS010000004.1:0-19547 GCF_035828755.1 Amycolatopsis sp. H20-H5
TGAAGGCCACCATGACGGCGTTAAACGCCGTCAAGGTGGCCTTCAGGGACCGCGGCCTCGGCCGACGCGGCTGGGCGGAGTAGTGGGCTTCGCGGCATTCGGCCCGGCTGGATGGCGCGCACTGTCGCCGCCCACCATGCTGGGACCGTGGACAGCGCCCTCACCGAACTCGCCGACGCCCATGGGGTGGCCACCCGCTACGAGAACTCCGACCAGGTCCAGGTCCAGGTCGACGACGAAGTCGTGATCGCCGTCCTGGCCCAGTTCGACGTCGACGCCTCGACGGCCGAGGCCGTCCAGCGTTCACTGGCCGTAGTCCGCGAAGCCGCCCAGGTCACCGCCCTGCCGCCGACGCTCGTGGTCCGCGAGGGCGCTGGTCACGACCTCGGCGGGCCCGCGGTGGTCCAGCTCGAGGACGGCAGCCGCCGCGAGGTCACCGGGCGGCTCCCGGCCGACCTGCCGCTCGGCTGGCATCGGGTGGTCACGAAGGACCAGAACGTCGTGCTCGCGGTCGTGCCCACGAAGCTGCCGGAGATCCCGCCCGCCTGGGGCTGGATGCTCCAGCTCTACGCCCTGCACTCCGAGGGTTCCTGGGGCATGGGCGACTTCGCCGACCTCGCCACCATGGCCGCCCGCTCGGCCGCCGAGCTGGACGCCGGGGTCCTGCTGGTCAACCCGGTCCAGGCGTTCAGCCCCGCGCATCCCGTCGAGCGTTCGCCGTATTCGCCCTCGAGCCGTCGTTTCGCGAACCCGATCTACCTGAGGGTCACCGCCACGAAGGCCTTCGACCGGGCCGACGCGGACACGCAGGCCCGCGTGCGGGCCCTCGAACCGGCCGGCCACCCGGACCTGATCGACTACGACGCCGTCTGGGAGGCCAAACGCGCCGCGCTGGACCTGCTGTGGCCGCACCACGAGTCGATCAAGATGGACGACGACCTGCTCGCCTTCGCGACCTTCGGCGCGCTCGCCGAGGTCCACGGCGCGGATTGGCGCACGTGGCCCGACCAGCTGAAAGACCCCGCGAGCCGCGAGGTCGCCAGTGCCCGCGACGAGCTGGGTGACCGCGTCGAGTTCCATGCCTGGCTGCAGCAGCTCTGCCACGGCCAGCTGGACGAAGTCCGCCGCGCCGCGCGGGGGATGACGGTCGGCGTCGTGCACGACCTGCCCGTCGGCGTCCATCCTGGCGGCGCGGACACCTGGGCGCTGCGGGACGTCTTCGCCGCCAAGGTCCGCGTCGGCGCGCCGCCGGACGCCTTCAACCAGCAGGGCCAGGACTGGAACCTCCCGCCGTGGCGGCCGGACAAGCTCGCCGAGGCCGGTTACGCGCCCTTCCGCGACGTCATCCGCGGCGTTTTGCAGCACGCCGACGGGATCCGTGTCGACCACGTCGCCGGACTGTGGCGCCTCTGGTGGATTCCGCCGGGCGAGCCCGCGAACCGCGGCACCTACGTGCACTACGACGCCGAAGCGATGCTCGGCGTCCTCGCGCTGGAAGCACACCGCGCGGGCGCCGTCGTCGTCGGCGAGGACCTCGGGACGGTCGAGGACACCGTCACCGAGACGATGCACGAGCGCGGCATGCTCAGCTCGGCCGTGCTGTGGTTCCAGCGGGACTGGGACGCGCCCGGCCAGCCGTTCGTCCGGCCGGGCGACTGGGATCCGGACGCGATGGCGAGCATCTCGACCCACGACCTGCCGACCGTCTCCGGCTGGCTAGAAGGCGAGCACGTGCGGGTCCGCGCCGAGCTCGGACTGCTTGACGGTCCCGCGGAACCGGAGTACGAGGCCGCCGCCAAGGAACGTGCGGCGCTGCTCGGTCTTGTTGCGCGCGAGGGGATTCCGGCCGGTGACCCGGTGGTCGCGCTGCACACACTGCTGGCCTCGGCCGCGTCACGCCTGGTGCTGACGTCCCCCGCCGACGTCGTGGGCGAACGCAGGCAGCCGAATCTGCCCGGGACCATCGACCAGTATCCTAACTGGCGTATTCCGCTGCCCGTCACCGTCGACGGGTTCTTCGCCGACGAACGCGTCCGCGCGGCGGTCGCGCCCCTGAAGGCCGCGCGTCCGCTCAAGCACGAGTGAGATTCGCCCCAGCGACGTTTGAATCAGCGGCAGGTAAGCAATCCTGAACCGAACCGACCCACCACCCGAGGAGAGCCCGTGCGGCCCTGGCCAGGAACGCCCTACCCGCTCGGCGCGACCTATGACGGGGTCGGGACGAATTTCGCCCTGTTCTCCGAGGTCGCCGAGCACGTGGACCTGTGCCTGTTCGACGAGGACGGGACCGAAACGCGCTCGCGGCTGGAAGAAGTCGACGGCTTCGTCCACCACGGTTACCTGCTCGGCATCGGCGCAGGCCAGCGCTACGGCTTCCGGGTGCACGGCCCGTACGAGCCCGAGAAGGGCTTGCGCTGCAACCCGAACAAGCTGCTGATCGACCCGTACGCCAAGGCCGTCTCGCACGGTGTGGACTGGGACGAGTCGCTGTTCAGTTACCACTTCGACGCGCCGGAAGAGCGCAACGACGCGGATTCCGCCGGGCACGTGCCGTATTCGCTGGTGGTGAGCCCGTTCTTCGACTGGGCCAACGACCGCTCGCCGAAGACGCCGTACAACGAGACGGTGATCTACGAGGCGCACGTCAAGGGCATGACCGTGAATCACCCGTTCGTGCCCGAGCGACTGCGCGGGACGTACGCCGGTCTGGCCCATCCCGCGGTCGTCGAGCACCTGACGAAACTCGGCGTGACGGCGATCGAACTGCTGCCGGTGCACCAGTTCGTCACCGATCACGGCCTGTCGCAGAAGGACCTCAAGAACTACTGGGGCTACAACACGATCGGGTACTTCGCGCCGCACGACGCGTACTCGGCGATGCCGCATGACGGCGGCCAGGTCCAGGAGTTCAAGGGCATGGTCCGCGCGTTCCACGAGGCGAACATCGAGGTGATCCTCGACGTCGTCTACAACCACACCGCGGAGGGCAACCACCTCGGCCCGACGTTGTCCATGCGCGGCATCGACAACGAGGCGTACTACCGCGTCGTCGAGGACGACCCGCAGTACTACATGGACTACACCGGCACCGGGAACTCGCTCAACGTGCGGAATCCGCACACGCTGCAGCTCATCATGGACTCGCTGCGGTACTGGGTCACCGAGATGCACGTCGACGGGTTCCGCTTCGACCTCGCCTCCGCGCTGGCCCGCGAGTTCTACGACGTCGACAAGCTGTCGACGTTCTTCGACCTGGTGCAGCAGGACCCGATCGTCAGCCAGGTCAAGCTGATCGCCGAGCCGTGGGACGTCGGCCCCGGTGGCTACCAGGTCGGCAACTTCCCTCCACTGTGGACGGAGTGGAACGGGCAGTACCGCGACACGGTCCGCGACTTCTGGCGCGGCGAGCCCTCGACGCTCGGTGAGTTCGCGTCGCGCATCACCGGCTCGTCGGACCTGTACCAGGATGACGGCCGCCGCCCGTACGCGTCGATCAACTTCGTCACCGCGCACGACGGGTTCACCCTCAACGACCTGGTGTCGTACAACGAAAAGCACAACGAGGCCAACGGCGAGGACGGCCGCGACGGCGCCGACGACAACCGCTCGTGGAACTGCGGCGCCGAGGGCCCGACCGATGACCCCGAGGTGCTCGAACTGCGCGGCAGGCAGCGGCGCAACCTCCTGGCCACGATGCTGCTGTCCCAGGGTGTGCCGATGCTGCTGCACGGCGACGAGATGGGCCGCACCCAGCAGGGCAACAACAACGTGTACTGCCAGGACTCCGAACTGTCCTGGATGGACTGGCAGCTCGCGTCGGAGCACGCCGACCTCGTCGAGTTCACCGGCGCGGTCGCCGCGTTCCGCAAGCGGCACCCGGTGTTCCGGCGCCGCCGGTTCTTCCAGGGCAAGCCGGTCCGCAAGGGCGAGGACCTCGGCGACATCGCCTGGTTCACCCCGGCGGGTGAGGACATGACCGAGCAGAACTGGGACGACGGGCTCGGCAAGTCGGTCGTGGTCTTCCTCAACGGCGATGGCATCCCCGATCTCGACCCGCGTGGCATGCCGGTCAAGGACGACTCGTTCCTGCTGGCGTTCAACGCGCATTACGAAGACATCGACATGACGTTGCCTGGCAACGGTTACGGCAGCGAGTGGACGGTCGTGGTCGACACCGCGACCGGCGAGGTCGCCGACGCGATCGAGGGCGGCGGCAAGCTCACCCTCTCGGCGCGGTCACTCGTCGTGCTGCAGCGCACCGGCCAGGAGGAGCACGAGTGACGGTCCCCAGCTCGACCTACCGGCTCCAACTGCGCCCGGAATTCACCTTCGCCGACGCCGCCGAACTCGTCGACTACCTGCGCGCGCTCGGCGCCGGAGCGCTCTACGCGTCACCGGTGCTGGACGCGACCCCGGGGTCGACGCACGGTTACGACGTCGTGGATCCGACGCTCGCCAGGCCGGAACTCGGCGGCGAAGACGCTCGCAAGGTGCTTTCCGCGCGGCTGGCCGACGCCGGGCTGGGGTTCGTGGTCGACATCGTGCCGAACCACATGTCCGTCGAGGTACCGAAAGCGAACCACTGGTGGTGGGACGTCCTGCGGCACGGCGCCGAGTCGGCGTACGCGGGTTACTACGACATCGACTGGGGTCGCGGCCGGATCCTGCTGCCGGTGCTGGGCGAGGACGCCGACGTCGCGGAGCTGACGGTCGAGGGCGACGAGCTCGTCTACTACGACCACCGTTTTCCGCTCGCCCCAGGCACTTCCGGCGGTTCTCCGCAGGAGGTGCACGCGCGGCAGCACTACGAGCTGATCGGCTGGCGGCGCGGTAACACCGAGCTGACCTACCGGCGGTTCTTCGACATCGTCAACCTCGCGGCCGTATCGGTCGAGAAGCGTGACGTTTTCGAGGCGACGCACGGGGAAGTACTGCGCTGGGTCGCCGAAGGTGACGTCACCGGCCTGCGCGTCGACCACCCGGACGGCCTCGCCGACCCCGGCGGGTACCTGCGCCTGCTGCGGGCGGGCGCACCGGACGCGTGGCTCGTGGTGGAGAAGATCCTGCACCCTGGCGAGGACCTGCCGCAGACCTGGCCCGTCGACGGGACCACCGGGTACGACACGCTCCGCGAGGTCGCGGGCGTGTTGATCGACCCGGCGGGTGAGGCCGGATTCACTGAGCTGGCGGCAAAACTCGGCGTCCGCACGGACTACCACGCCGTCGAGGAGGAAGCACGGAGGCTCGTCACCGACGGCATCCTGGTCGCCGAGGTACGGCGGATCGCGGCGCTGCTGTCCGATGTGGACACCGAGTCCGCGCGGGCGGCCGTCGCCGAGGTGATGATCGCTTTCCCCGTGTACCGCTCGTATCTGCCAGAGGGCGGCGCGAACTGGGCCGCCGCGCTCGGCCGGGCCAGTGCGTCCCGGCCTGATCTGGGCGCCGCACTGGACGCGCTCGACAGCCAGGTCCGCGGCGAGCCCGAAGGCGAGCTGGCGACGCGGATCCAGCAGACCTCGGGCATGGTCGTCGCGAAGGGCACCGAGGACACGACCTTCTACCGGTTCACCCGGTTCGCGGCGGTCAACGAGGTCGGCGGGAACCCGGACCGGTTCGGCCTTGGCGTCGGCGAGTTCCACGCGCTGGCCACCGCCCGCGAGGCGGGCAGTCCGGCCACGATGACGACGTTGACCACGCACGACACCAAGCGGTCCGAGGACGTCCGCGCCCGGATGGCCGTGTTGTCGGAGCTGCCGGGCGAGTTCGGCGAGGCCGTCGGGCGGTGGACTTCGGCTCGCGGGATCGACGAGCCTTCGCTGAACCTGCTGGCCTGGCAGACGTTGGTCGGCGCGTGGCCGATCACGCCGGAGCGGTTGCGTGACTACCTCGACAAGGCGGCCAAGGAGTCCAAGCTCCGCACCACCTGGACCGACCACGACGAGGAGTTCGAGAAGGCCGTCGCGGCGTGGCCGTCGCAGGTGCTCGGCGACGGCGAACTGGCGGCCGATGTCGCCGCGTTCGTCGAGCGTGTTCGGGGGCCCGGCTGGTCCAACGCGCTCTCGCAGAAACTGTTGCAGCTGACCGCGCCCGGCGTCCCGGATGTGTACCAGGGCACCGAGCTGTGGGACCTGTCGCTGGTCGACCCGGACAATCGGCGCGAGGTTGACTACGGCGTCCGGCGCGCGATTCTCGACCGGGTGGTCGCGGGGGAGCTCCCGGCTGTCGATGAGTCTGGCGCGGCGAAATTGTTGTTGGTGCACAAGGCTTTGTCGCTCCGGCGTGAGCGTCCCGAGCTTTTCCGCGGCTACCGTCCACTGCACGCGGAGGGCCTCGCGGCCGACCACGCGCTGGTGTACACGCGCGCCGCAGATCTCGTGGTCGTGGCCACCCGGCTCCCGGTGGGCCTGGCCGCCGCGGGCGGCTGGCGCGACACCGTCCTCCCGCTGCCCGAGGGCACCTGGACCGACGTGCTCACCGGCCGCCCGACCGGCGACCGGCCCGCGCTGGCCGAGCTGCTCGACCGTTACCCCGTCGCGCTGCTGGTGCGGGAGTAACGCCGTCTCGGTCCTTCCCGGCAACGCACTAATTCCCGAAGGAGCGTTATGAGCTTCACCGTCTGGGCGCCCGCGGCCGATCGGGTCCGCGTGCGCGTCGACGGCGTCGACCACGAGATGACCGCCGGTGACGGTGGCTGGTGGAGCGCCGACGTGACCGGCACCGATTACGCGTTCCTGCTCGGCGACAGTGACAGTGACAATGACAGTGACGAGCCGTTGCCCGACCCGCGCTCGCGGCGTCAGCCGGACGGGGTGCACCAGCCGTCGCGGGTGTACGACCACAGCGCGTTCGAGTGGACGGACCAGTCGTGGACCGGGCGGCAGCTGCCAGGGGGAGTGCTCTACGAACTCCACCTCGGCACGTTCACCCCGGACGGCACCCTCGACGCGGCGATCGCCCGGCTGGGCCACCTGGTCGACCTCGGCATCACGCACGTCGAGCTGCTGCCGGTCAACTCGTTCGACGGCCTCGCGGGATGGGGCTACGACGGCGTCCTCTGGGGCGCGGTGCACGAGCCGTACGGCGGGCCGGACGGGCTCAAGCGGTTCGTCGACGCGTGTCACGCGCGCGGCTTGGCCGTCGTGCTCGACGTCGTCTACAACCACCTCGGGCCCTCGGGGGCGTACCTCGACCGGTTCGGGCCGTACTTCGCCGGTCGCAACGACTGGGGGCCGGGCCTGAACCTCGACGGCCCCGGCTCCGACGAGGTCCGCCGGTACGTCGTCGACAACGCGCTGAGCTGGCTGCGGGACTTCCACTTCGACGGCCTGCGGCTCGACGCCGTCCACGCGCTGGCCGACCACCGCGCCACGCACCTCCTGGAGCAGTTGGCGATCGAGGTCGAGGACCTGTCGACGGCCCTGCGGCGTCCGCTGACGCTGATCGCGGAGTCGGACCTCAACGACCCGAAACTGGTCACCACCCGTGATGGCAACGGCTACGGTTTGCACGCACAGTGGTCGGACGACCTCCACCACGCCCTCCACGTCACCCTGACGGGTGAGACGAGCGGCTACTACACCGACTTCGCCGCTCCGGGCGCGCTGGCCAGGACACTGCGGGAGGCGTTCTTCCACGCGGGCACCTGGTCGTCCTTCCGCGAACGTACCCACGGCCGCCCGGTGGACACGCGCGTCACTCCGGGGAACCGCTTCCTGGCCTACCTGCAGAACCACGATCAGGTCGGCAACCGCGCGACCGGTGACCGGCTGTCCGCGACGGTCTCGCCGGGCAGGCTGGCCTGCGGTGCGGCGATCGTGTTCTGCTCGCCGTACACCCCGATGATCTTCATGGGTGAAGAGTGGGCCGCGAGCACACCGTGGCAGTTCTTCGCGTCCTTCCCGGACCCGGAGCTCGCCGAGGCCGTCCGCACCGGCCGTCGCCGCGAGTTCGGGCGGCACGGCTGGGGCGAGTCCGAGGTCCCCGACCCGATGGACCCCGCGACCGTCGAGCGCTCCCGTCTGGACTGGACAGAGCCCGGGAAACCCGGCCACCGCGAGATGCTGGAGCTCTACCGCGCCCTGATCGCCCTGCGCCGGTCACATCCCGAGCTGGCCGACCCGCGCCTCGCCGGGTTCGAGGTCCGCACCGCCCCCGACGACTCCTGGCTCGTCCTGCACCGCGGCACCCTCCGCCTGGCCTGCAACTTCGGCCGCGAGCCCACCCCTGTCCCGCTCGGCGCCCCGGCCACCTCCACCCTCCTGACCTGGGGCGACCCGGCCATCGACGGCCCCGTCGCCCACCTCCCCCCGGACTCCTTCGCCCTCGTCACCACCACCTGACCCCGTGACCAGCCAGCCGCCACGCGTGATTGGCCGACCGCCACGCGTGATTGGACTGCCGCCATGCGTAATTGGACTGCCGTCGCGCTGATGTCCCGCTGGACACGCGTGACGGCTGGTTGGCCACCCGTTCGGGGCCGGTTACTGGGAAGATCTGCGTCATGGCCATTCGACCCGCGACAGACACCGACGTCCTTCCCGGCCGCCCGTTCCCGCTCGGAGCGCATTCCGAAGCGGGCGGGACCCGCTTCGCGGTGACCTCGGCCGTGGCCGAGGCCGTCCAGCTTTGCCTCATCAGCGAGGACGGTTCCGAGCGGCGGATCGAGCTGACCGAGCGGACCTTCGGCGTCTGGCACGGGCTGGTCAAGGGCGTCACGCCCGGCCAGCGGTACGGCTATCGCATCCACGGCCCGTACGACCCTTCGCGCGGGCTGCGCTGCAACCCGGCGAAGCTGCTTGTCGACCCGTACGCGCGTCAGATCACCGGACGGCTGACCAGCCTGCACGCCGCGCAGGGCTTCGTCGGCGACCCGAACCGCAGTACCGCGTCCACTGTGGACTCGCTGGGCAGCGTGCCGCTCTCGGTGGTCAGCTCGCCGGGCGGGCCGGACACCGGGGTCAAGCCGGAGGTGCCGTTCGAGGAGTCGGTGATCTACGAGCTGCACGTCAAGGGCTTCACCGAGCAGCACCCGTTCATCCCGGAGCAGCTGCGTGGCACCTACCTCGGCCTCGCCCACCCGGTGACGATCGAGCATCTGACGCGCCTCGGGGTGACCTCCGTCGAGCTCCTTCCGGTGCACTCGTTCGTGGACGAGCCGTCACTGATCCGTGCCGGAAGGCACAACTACTGGGGGTACTCGCCGCTCGGCTTCTTCGCGCCGCACGCGGGCTACGCCAGCGTGCCCGGCCGCGAGGTCGAGGAGTTCCGGACCATGGTGGCGGCGCTGCACGCGGCCAACATCGAAGTCATCCTCGACGTCGTGTTCAACCACACCTGCGAGGGCGGCCCGGACGGCCCGACGCTGAGCTTCCGCGGCCTCGACGCGCCCGCGTACTACCTGCACACCAAGCGCGGGCACATGGCCGACATCACCGGGTGCGGTAACACGATCGAGGCAGCGTCACCGACCGTCGTCAGGATGGTGACCGACTCGCTGCGCTACTGGACGACCGAACTCGGCGTCGACGGCTTCCGCTTCGACCTCGCCAGCACACTCGGCCGTCCCCACGGCGGGATGTTCGACCGCGACTCGACGATGCTCACCGCGATCACCACCGACCCCGTGCTGTCGCGCTGCAAGCTGATCGCCGAACCCTGGGACGCGACGGGCGAGGGCTACCGCGTCGGCGACTTCGGCGCGCAGTGGGCGGAGTGGAACGGCCGCTACCGCGACTCCGTACGCGATTTCTGGCGCGGTGTCACCGGCGTGCGGGACCTCGCGTACCGGCTGTCGGGCTCGTCGGACCTCTACGACCACAACCTGCGGCGGCCGTGGCAGTCCATCAACTTCGTCACCGCGCACGACGGCTTCACCCTGCGGGACCTGGTGTCCTACGACGGGAAGCACAACGAGGCCAACGGCGAGGACAACCGCGACGGCACCAACGACAACCGCTCGTGGAACCACGGCGTCGAGGGTGACACCACCGACGAGGCCATCCTCGCGCTGCGCACCCGCCAGGCGCGCAACATGCTTGCGACGCTGTTGCTGTCCACCGGCACACCGATGCTGACCGCGGGCGACGAGATGTGGCGCACCCAGTCCGGCAACAACAACGCCTACTGCCTCGACGACGAGACCTCCTGGATCGACTGGACGCCGTCGCCCTCGTCGCAGGACTTCCTCGACTTCGCCCGCAGCGTCGTCCGCGTCCGCGCGAACGGTCCGGCGCTGCGGCAGCCGGAGTTCTTCGAAGGCCGGACGACCCCCAGCGGCGCCCCCGACCTGATCTGGTTCCGCCCGGACGGCGAGGAGTTCGGCGAGGAGGACTGGTTCGACGAGGACCGCCGCACGCTCACGATGTGGATCGACGGCTCGAACAGCCAGGCCCGCAACCGCGTCGGCGAGCTCGTCACGGACCACTCGTGGCTGCTCATCCTGCACGCCGGCGCCGAGCCCGCCGAGGTCGTCCTGCCCGGTCCCGAGTACGGCGAGACGTACAAGCCGACCCTCGACACCAGCACCGCCGACGGCACCCCCGCCCACCCCGGCGTCCTCGAAGCCAAGAGCCGCGTCACCCTCCCCGAGCGCTCCCTCCTGCTCCTGCGCGCACCCCGACCCGACCCGGACAACTGACTCAGAAGGCGTCCGGAAACTGATGTCATGTCGTCCAGTTTGGTGCCTAGGGCCGCGTTGACTGACGGGGACTGTCACGCGGTCTTCTGGTGAAGGGGACTTTTGCAAGGTTGAGTCGAGGGAAGTCCCCTTGAGTCGCGACCCCAGGTTTGCCGTGTGCCCTGATGGGAGCCTTCACGGCGTTTAACGCTGTCATGGTGGCCTTCAGGGGCACACATGAAACGGTCATGGCGGTATGAAACGGGCGAATGGGTAGGCTTTTTTGTCCTTTGTGGAGGGTAAGCGGCTTCGAAGGCCAGGCGCCCGAGGCTTCGAGCGGCGCCTGCTGCGACAGTTCTCAGACGCGTTCTAACACGGGCCGAGTCCCCCGGCCGCAGAACTCGCACCCGCCAACGTGGGACTCGGCCGCCTGAGCGTGGGACTCGCCGACGCGGTCCGCAGCCTCCGCGAGTCCCACGTTCGCGGGCCTGAGGTCCACGTTCGCGGGCCTGAGTTCGACAGTCGCGGGTAAGGCGGGTGCCGCGCTTGGGGCGGGAATGTTGCGGGCGGGTGAACAAAACTGGGCCGCCCGGCTGTGTTTCACCCACACGTGCAAGGGGTACGTTCCCTGAAGGTCCCCGACGTCAACGGCCTTGATCGAATCAGGCAGACTGACGCTGCTCGCGTCCGCACAGCACATAAGGGGCGTTGCCCATGACCGGCCGGCTCGGCATCGACGACGTGACCCCGACGGTGAGCTGTGGCCGATATCCGGCCAAAGCCGTTGTGGGGGAACACTTTCCTGTGACAGCCACGGTCTGGCGTGAGGGGCACGACGCGATTTCCGCGACGGTCGCCTGGCGCGGACCGGAAGATCGTCTCGCCCGCCAGACCCGGATGACCGAACAGGGTTCGGGGCTCGACAGTTTCGCCGCGGTCATCGTCCCGGACACCGCCGGGCTCTGGACCTACCGCGTCGACGCCTGGAGTGACCCCTGGGCCACCTGGGAGCACACGGTCGAGGTGAAGATCGCCGCCGGGCAGGGCACCGACGACCTCGCGAACGACCTGGAATCGGGCGCTCGCCTGCTGGACCGCGTCTCCCGCCGCCCGGATCGACGGCTCGACCGCACGCTGCTCGCCGGTGCGGCGGCCGCGTTGCGGGACACCGAGGCCGCGCTGGGCGAGCGCGCCGGGCCCGCGTTGTCCGCGGAGATCCGGCGGATCATGCGGGAGTTCCCGGTGCGGGAACTGGTCACCAAGGGCAAGCCGCTGAAGGTCTGGGTCGACCGCGAACGCGCCGCCTTCGGCTCCTGGTACGAACTTTTCCCCCGCTCCACCGGGGGTGTCGACGCCGAAGGCAAGCCGGTGCACGGCACCTTCGCCACCGCCGCCAGTTCACTCGACAGGGTGGCGGGCATGGGCTTCGACGTCGTCTACCTGCCGCCGATCCACCCGATCGGGCGAGTGAACCGCAAGGGCCCCAACAACACCCTGAACGCCGGGCCGGAGGACTTCGGATCGCCGTGGGCGATCGGCGCCGACGAGGGCGGCCACGACGCGATCCACCCGGACCTCGGGACGCTGCAGGACTTCGACGCCTTCGTCACCCGCGCGGGTGAGCTCGGCATGGAGGTCGCGCTCGACCTCGCGCTGCAGGCCGCGCCCGACCACCCGTGGGTGACCAAGTACCCCGAGTTCTTCACCACCCGGCCGGACGGTTCGATCGCGTACGCCGAGAACCCGCCGAAGAAGTACCAGGACATCTACCCGATCAACTTCGACAACGACCCGCGCGGCATCTACGAAGAGGTGCTGCGGGTCGTGCTCCACTGGGTCGGGCACGGGGTGCGGATCTTCCGGGTCGACAACCCGCACACCAAACCACCGGACTTCTGGGCGAAGCTGATCCAGTCCGTGAAGGACGCCCACCCGAATGTCCTGTTCCTCGCCGAGGCGTTCACCCGTCCGGCGCGGCTGTGGGGGCTGGCGAAGCTCGGCTTCACCCAGAGCTACACCTACTTCACCTGGCGGATCGCCAAGGAGGAGCTGACCGAGTTCGGCGTCGACCTGGTCGAGCACTGGGACGTCGGGCGGCCCAACCTGTTCGTCAACACCCCGGACATCCTCCACCAGTCGCTGCAGCGCGGCGGCCCGGGAATGTTCGCCCTGCGTGCCGCCCTCGCGGCCACCCTGTCGCCGACCTGGGGCGTGTACTCCGGTTACGAGCTGTACGAGTACCAGCCGGTGCGCGAGGGCAGCGAGGAGTACCTGGACTCGGAGAAATACCAGCTGCGTCCCCGCGACTTCGCGGCCGCGGTCGCCGAGGGCCGGTCGCTCGAGCCGTGGCTGACCAAGCTCAACGCCGCGCGCCGCGCGCATCCTGCGTTGCAGCAGATGCGGACGCTCCGCTTCCACCACGTCGACAACGACGCGCTGCTCGCTTACTCCAAACAGGACCCGGCCACCGGCGACACCGTGGTCACCGTCGTGACGCTCGACCCCCACACCGCGCAGGAGGGCACCGTCTGGCTCGACCTGCCGTCGCTCGGTTTCGAGTGGCACGAGCGGCTGATCGCGCACGACGAGGTCACCGGTGACACCTGGGAGTGGGGCCAGGCGAACTACGTGCGCCTCGAACCCTGGCGTTCGGTCGCGCACATCGTCGGGTTGCGGCGAAGGCTGACCAGCTAGCGGCACCCGAGCACTTTTCTGTGACCCTGCGTGCGACCCGCGCGTGAGGGACGATCGAGGCACCCCGAAAGTGGGACGAGGTGGAGCTCATGGACGAAGAAGCCCGGCCCGACGCGGCACTGGGTATGGATGGTGTGCCGCACACCGGTGAAGCGATCACCGCGGACGGCATGCTGGTCGAACCCCAGGCAGGTGACTTCGACTCGGCCGAACAGGCCCCCAGCGACCCGGCGTGGTTCAAGGGCGCCGTGTTCTACGAGGTCCTGGTGCGCGCGTTCACCGATTCGAACGGCGACGGCACCGGCGATCTGCGCGGCCTGGCCAGCAGACTCGACTACCTGGAATGGCTCGGCGTCGACTGCCTGTGGCTGCCGCCGTTCTACGCGTCACCGCTGCGCGACGGCGGCTACGACATCAGCGACTTCCGCTCGGTCCTGCCGGAGTTCGGCACCGTCGACGACTTCGTGTACCTGCTCAACGAGGCGCACCGCCGCGGCATCCGCGTGATCACGGACCTCGTGCTGAACCACACTTCCGAGGCACACCCGTGGTTCCAGCAGTCCCGCTCGGACCCCGACGGCCCGTACGGCGACTACTACGTGTGGAGCGACGACGACTCCCGCTACGCCGACGCGCGGATCATCTTCGTCGACACCGAGACCTCGAACTGGACCTACGACCCGGTCCGCGGGCAGTTCTACTGGCACCGGTTCTTCTCCCACCAGCCCGACCTGAACTTCGAGAACCCCGACGTCCAGGACGCGATGCTGGACACCCTGCGGTTCTGGCTGGACCTGGGCATCGACGGCTTCCGCCTGGACGCCGTGCCTTACCTGTTCGAGCAGGAGGGCACCAACTGCGAGAACCTGCCGCGCACGCACGAGTTCCTCAAGCGCTGCCGCAAAGTCGTCGACGACGAGTATCCCGGGCGTATCCTGCTGGCCGAGGCGAACCAGTGGCCCTCGGACGTCGTCGAGTACTTCGGCGACCCGGCCGTCGGCGGCGACGAGTGCCACATGGCGTTCCACTTCCCGCTGATGCCGCGCATCTTCATGGCGGTGCGGCGCGAGTCGCGGTTCCCGATCTCGGAGATCCTCACCCAGACCCCGGAGATTCCCAGCGGCACCCAGTGGGGCATCTTCCTGCGCAACCACGACGAGCTGACCCTCGAGATGGTCACCGACGACGAGCGCGACTACATGTACGCGGAGTACGCCAAGGACCCGCGGATGAAGGCCAACATCGGCATCCGCCGCCGGCTCGCGCCACTGCTGGAAAACGACCGCAACCAGCAGGAGCTCTTCACCGCGATGCTCCTTTCGCTACCCGGCTCGCCCGTTCTGTACTACGGTGACGAGATCGGCATGGGCGACAACATCTGGCTCGGCGACCGCGACGCGGTCCGCACCCCCATGCAGTGGACGCCCGACCGCAACGCGGGTTTCTCGTCCTGCGATCCCGGCCGCATCTACCTGCCCGTGATCATGGACCCGGTCTACGGCTACCAAGCGCTCAACGTGGAGGCACAGTCCAACAACGCGTCCTCGCTGCTGAACTGGACCCGGCGGATGATCGAGGTGCGCAAGCAGCACCACGCTTTCGCCGAGGGCGAGTTCGTCGATCTCGGCGGTTCGAACCCGAGCGTGCTCGCCTACAAACGGCAGTGGCTGCGCCCGGACGGCCGCGAGGACGTGGTGCTCTGCGTGAACAATCTGTCCCGGTTCCCCCAGCCGGTGGAACTGGACCTGGCGGCGCACCGCGACAGCACCCCGGTGGAACTCACCGGCGGCGTGCGGTTCCCCGGAATCGGTGAGCTGCCCTACCTGTTGACACTTCCCGGCCACGGCTTCTACTGGTTCCAGCTGGTCGCGCCGGGAGACGAAGGCGAAACGAGGTGAGTGCTTTGACCGACCCGCACCGGCTGGTCGACGAACTGGTCACCGAGCTCGCGGACTGGCTGCCCTCGCAGCGGTGGTTCGCGGGCAAGGACCGGCCGATCTCCGCCGTGCGGCCGCTCGGCCTGACGGTGCTGCTCGACGGCGACCCGTTGCTGCTGCACGTGATCGTCGAAGTGGAACAGGGCGACCGCACCGAGCCGTACCAGTTGCTCATCGGCCGCCGCTCGCACCCGCCGGACGTCGCGGCGTCCGTGTGGATCGGCTCCGACAACTGCTACGAGGCGTCCAACGACGCGGACCTCACGGCTGTCCTGCTCGACAGGCTGGTCTCGGGTGAGGGCGTCGGCACGCTGCGCTTCGAGCGGGAGCCGGATGCCGAGCTCACCGGCGACCTGCGGGCCCGGCCGATCACCTCGGAGCAGAGCAACACCTCGCTGGTCTACGGCAGCCAGTACATCCTCAAGCTGTTCCGCAAGCTCAGCCCCGGCGCGAACAAGGACCTGCTGTTGCACCGCGCGTTGCAGGGCGCGGGCTGCGAGCACATCGCCCGCACGCTGGGCTCGATCACCGGCGAGCTGGCCGGGGAGCCGACGACCATCGCGATGATGCAGCAGTTCCTGCCCGACGCCGTCGACGGCTGGGCGATGGCCACCACCAGCGTCCGTGACCTGATGGCCGATCCCGAGCTGCGGCCGGAAGACCTCGGCGGCGACTTCGCCGGCGAGGCGGACAGGCTGGGCCAGGCGGTCGCGTCCGTGCACGGGGACCTCGCCCGCGCGCTGGGCACCGAGCCGGTCGACGAGCACGAGCTGGAGCGCACGGTCAAGGCCATGGTCGAGCGGCTCGACACGGTCGCCGCGCAGGTGCCGGAGCTGGCCGAGCACGTCCCGGCGTTGCGCGCGGTGTTCGAGAAGATCCGTGACACCGCGTCGGCGAACCCGATCTCCATGCAGTACGTCCACGGCGACCTCCACCTCGGGCAGGTGCTGCGGACGGTCAACGGCTGGCTGCTGCTCGATTTCGAGGGCGAGCCCGCGGTGCCGGTCGAGGAGCGGCACGCGCTGCGCTCGCCGCTGCGTGACGTCGCCGGCATGTTGCGTTCGTTCGACTACGCGGCGCAGCAGCTGCTCGTCGGCCAGGCGGCGGACCCGCTGCTGACCGAGCGCGCGATGGAGTGGGCGGATCGCAACCGGGTCGCCTTCTGCGAGGGGTACGCGAAGGCGTCGGGTATCGGCGATCCGCGTGACCACCCCGAGCTGCTGCGCGCCTTCGAACTGGACAAGGCCGTCTACGAGGTCGCGTACGAGCACGCGAACCGGCCGGACTGGCTCACCGTCCCCCTTTCCTCGATCGCCAGGATCACCCATGGAGGTGAGTGAATCGTGAACGCCGCACCCGCGGACCTGCCCGGTGCGGCTCCGCCCGCGCACGACATCGACCGGCTGCTGGCCGGTTCCCACCACGACCCGCATTCGGTGCTTGGTGTGCACAAGGTCGGGAAATCGGTGGTGGCCAGGGCTTTCCGGCCCGGCGCCAAGGCCGTGGCCGTCATCGTGGGCGACCAGAAGTACCCGCTGGACCCGGTGACCGACGGCCTGTTCGCCGCCACACTGCCGGAGCACCCCGGCGACTATCGGCTGGAGATCGGCTACGACGGCCACACCGAGACGGTCGACGACCCGTACCGCTGGCTGCCCACGGTCGGTGAGCTGGACCTCCACCTGATCGGGGAGGGCAGGCACGAACGGCTGTGGGACGTCCTCGGCGCGCACGTGCGGAGTTACGGCACTCCACACGGGACGGTCGAGGGCGTGTCCTTCGCGGTGTGGGCACCGACGGCCCGCGGCGTGCGGATGATCGGGGACTTCAACGGCTGGGAGGGCCGCGCGCACCCGATGCGCTCGCTGGGTTCCTCCGGGGTGTGGGAGATCTTCGTGCCCGGCGTCGGCGTCGGCGCTTGCTACAAGTTCCGGATCCTCGGCCAGGACGGCAACTGGCACGAGAAGGCCGACCCGATGGCGTTCGCGACGGAGGTCCCGCCCAAGACGGCTTCGGTGGTCACCTCAGCCGAGCACACCTGGGCGGACGAGGCCTGGGTCGCCCAGCGTGAGGCCACGAACTGGGCGGACGCGCCGATGAGCGTCTACGAGGTCCACCTGGCCTCGTGGCGGCCCGGCCTGAGCTACCGCGAACTCGCCGACCAGCTCGCCGACTACGTCGTCGACACCGGGTTCACCCACGTGGAACTGCTGCCGGTCGCCGAGCACCCGTTCGGCGGATCCTGGGGCTACCAGGTGACTTCGTACTACGCGCCGACGTCCCGCTTCGGTTCTCCGGACGACTTCCGCTACTTCGTCGACAAGCTGCACCAGCGCGGCATCGGCGTCTTGGTGGACTGGGTGCCCGCGCATTTCCCGAAGGACATTTGGGCGTTGGCGCGTTTCGACGGTACGCCGTTGTACGAGCACGCGGACCCGCGGCGCGGCGAGCAGCCGGACTGGGGCACGCTCGTGTTCGACTTCGGCCGCAACGAGGTGCGCAACTTCCTCGTCGCGAACGCGCTGTTCTGGATGGAGGAGTTCCATCTCGACGGCCTGCGCGTGGACGCCGTCGCGTCGATGTTGTACCTCGACTACTCCCGCAAGGAAGGGGAGTGGCTGCCGAACGAGTACGGCGGCCGCGAGAACCTCGACGCGGTGCGGTTCCTGCAGGAACTGAACGCGACTGTCTACAAGCGACACCCTGGCGTGGTCATGGTCGCCGAGGAGTCGACGGCGTGGCCCGGCGTCACGCGGCCGACGCATCTCGGCGGGCTCGGGTTCGGCTTCAAGTGGAACATGGGCTGGATGCACGACACGCTGCGCTACCTCGGGCACGAGCCGGTGCACCGGGCGTTCCACCACAACGAGATGACGTTCTCGCTGGTGTACGCGTGGAGTGAGAACTTCATGCTGCCGCTTTCGCACGACGAAGTGGTGCACGGCAAGGGCTCGCTGTGGGAGCGGATGCCGGGCGACGCCTGGAACAAGGCGGCCGGGCTGCGCACGCTGCTGGCGTTCATGTGGGCCCACCCCGGCAAGCAGCTGCTGTTCATGGGCGGCGAGTTCGGGCAGCCGCAGGAGTGGTCGGAGGAGCGGTCGCTGGACTGGCACCTGCTGGAGGAGCCGCTGCACCGCGGCGTCCAGGACCTGTTGCGGGAGTTGAACAACGTCTACCGGAAGACGGCCGCACTGTTCAGTGACGACGTCCGGCCCGAGGGCTTCCGGTGGATCGACGCCAACGACTCCGCTGGCAACGTCCTGAGTTTCCTGCGGCTCGGCAAGGACGGCTCGCGGCTGGCCTGTATCGCCAACTTCTCCGGCGTCCCGCACCACGACTACCGTGTCGGTCTCCCATCGACCGGCCGGTGGCGCGAGGTGCTCAACACGGACGCGGAGGCGTACGGCGGCTCCGGCGTCGGCAACCTCGGCGCGGTCGAGGCGACCGACGAGCCCTGGCACGGCCTGCCCGCTTCGGCTGTCCTGCAACTCCCGCCCGCAGGCGTCGTCTGGCTCCTCGAAGACGCTCCTGCCCCAGCGGTTTAGCGGTCCCTGAAGGCCACCATGACGGCGTTTAACGCCGTCATGGTGGCCTTCAGGGGCAGTCAACGGGCGAGCACGGCGTGGGGAGCGCGAGCAGGACCGGCTCGACCGTGGTCGCTTCGAAGCCCTGCTCGGCGAACAGTTCGAAGGCCGCCTTCTCCAACGCCTGCCGGGTGCGCAGTTTCTTGCGTTCCCGCAGGCTCGGCTGGGCTTCGGAGGAGGACACGCGCTGGGCCTACTCCTGAACCGCGTGCCTTTTCTTCAGCAGCAGCAAGGTTCCGCCGAGTACGGCGATGGCGATCAGGTAACCCAGCACGAAGGCGACGACACCGCCGGCGGCCGGTGGGATGAGAACGGCGAACACCGCGCTGACGCCCGCGAGGATCCAGCGTGTCCGGTCGGTGGTGAGGCTCACGGCGAGCAGTGCGACCGTCCACAGTAGATACCAGGGCTGCACGACCGGGCCGAGCACGAGCATCGCCGCGAAGGCCAGCCCGGCCGCGAGCAGCGGGTGCAGTTTCTCGCGGTAGGTAAGCCACAGCAGCCGTAGTCCGACGAGCAGGCCGAGCACCGCGCCGATGGCCGAGAACACCGTGATCGCGCTGTCGGTCAGGTCCAGCCCGGCGAGCTTGCCGAGGCCGCCGACCAGGAAGCCGAGTTCGGTGGTCGGCGCCAGCCAGCTGTGCACCTGCCCCGAAACCCCCGCCAGCGCGCGGACCCAGCCGAACCCGAGCCCGCTGCCGAGCGAGATCGCCACGG